>JANONQ010000584.1:0-1836 GCA_031420935.1 Novosphingobium sp.
GGCGCTGTCGGTGACGGCGGCATAGGAGTAGATCGGCAGGAACGGCTGTTCCTGGTTGATCTTGCGCAGCTGCGCCGTGCTGCGCTGGGGGTTGATCGGCTGCATGGTCGGCAGCGCCATGCAGGTGGCGTTTTGCGTATCAACCCGCGCATCATGACCGAGCAGCGAGAACGGGGCGGAGATGATCGGGTCGGAAACGCCCTTGTTGGCGATTGAGGCGACGTCATAGACGCGCAGGCCGCCGGCTCCTTCGGCAACGAACATATATTCGCCGCGCAGTTGCAGGCAGCCGACCCGGCCCTTCGTGCCCTGCACGACATTGCGGAATTCCTCGAGCGGCCGGGTCTCGCCGGACAGCCCGCCGGCAAAGGTCTTCCCGCGCGTCCAGTTCTTCAACTCGCGGCCGTTCTGCTCGACATGCATGCGGAAATAATCGGGATAGGCGTAGCGCTGCAGGTAGGAGCCGATCACCGCCTGCGGCTCGTCCCATTCGGTGACGCGCACCGCCTCGAAGCCGCCCTCCAGCCCGGTCCAGGCATTGAGGCCGACGAAGTTGACGTAATTCGTGCCCAGCAGCAGCAGCTGCGCCATGATCGCATTGTTGTCGTCGGCGGCGGACAGATGGCAATCGGTGCAGGTCTTGGTCTCGGTCAGCCGCACGGTATGCGGGAAATGCGGCGCGAAGGCCTGGCTGGAGAAGCCGATGCCGCTGATCGGCGGCTGCTGGATATAAATTCGTTCGCGGTTGACGTTGGTTGACGACAGCACCAGCGCTGAGGTCGAGCGGACCGGCGCGATCTGGTTGCCCTTGGTCGTCATATGCTTGCCGAGCTGGAACATCTCGTCGCGCGCGACTTGCGGGTTATAGGTGGCGAAGTTGCGCGTCTCGTCGCCCTCGAAGTGGGTCGCTGAGGACTTCCAATTGGCCTCGATCGGCAAATGACAGCCGCCGCAGCTGGTCGTCCAGCTCAGGTGGCAGGTGAAGCAGGCCACCTCCTTGTCATCATGCGCGCGATCATCTTTCGCCACGCCGGGGCCGAAGCTGAAACTGCCATTATCCGCGCCGGACCGGCTCATCAGCTTGGCGCGCGCCGACTTGGCGTTGAACGCCGGGGAGGCGGGATCGACGCTGTCCCTGACCAGGCTCACCCGCCAGGATAGCGCCGGATCGACGATCGAGCGCTGGTAGAGCTCGCGGCGGCCGAACTCGCCGGTCACCCATTCGAAGCGGCGCTGGCCGTCCGGGTTGCGCAGCAGCGCCAGGTCGGTGCCCTTGGGCGGAGCAGCCGGGCCAGAGGTCAGCAGGTTGGGATAGGCATCCGCGCTACCGTGGCAGTCCTTGCAGCCGATCTCCACGGCATTGGCGACCTCGCCATAGATGAAGCCGTTGCCGTGGCTGTCCTGCGCGAAGTGGCAATCGGCGCACTGCATGCCTTTTTCGGCATGGATGTCCATGAGGTGGACGGTCTTGCCGGGATTGACGCCCGGCGGAACGAACTTGCCCTCACCCTTGCGCCGCCATTTTTCCGGATCGTCGGGCGGCACGATCTTGCCATCGGCGTCGAGCAGATTGCCCTCGCGGTCCCGTTTGAAGATCGCGCGGAAGTTCCAGCCGTGGCCGTGATAATCGGCGAACTGGGTGTCCTTGAGCTCGGGATTGAGGTCATAGACATTGCGCAGGAAATCTAGATCGCCCCATTTGCCGCGAGGGGCCGCGCCCTCGGGATTGCGTTCCAGGATGGCATGAGTCTCCTGGAAATTCGGATATTTCTGCTTCTCGGGCCACATCTTCGGCGCGTCCGATTCATAGTCCCACATGGTGTAGCCCAGGTAGCT
>JANONQ010000585.1:0-8425 GCA_031420935.1 Novosphingobium sp.
GCGCAGGCGGAGGCCATACATCCCGCCGACATCGAGCATCGTCTTGTAGATCGGGTTGTCGCCGTAAGCCGCCGCGTGGCGCCGAACGGCTTCCTCAGCCACCTGAAGCAGACCGACGCCCTCGATCATCGTCGCGGTGCCAGTGAAATAATGCTCGATAAAGTCAGAGGCGAGGCCGACGGCATCGAAGATCTGCGCGCCGCAGTAGGACTGATAGGTCGAAATGCCCATCTTGGACATGACTTTGAGGATGCCCTTGCCGACCGCCTTGATGTAGTTCTTCTCCACCTCATAGGTAGACAGGGGCAGGCCTTTGCGGGTGCGGATGTCCTCCAGCGTCTCGAATGCGACGTAAGGGTTAATCGCCTCGGCGCCGTAGCCGGCAAGTACGCAAAAATGGTGCACTTCGCGCGCCTCGCCGGTCTCAACAACCAGGCCGGTCTGCATGCGCAGTCCCTGGCGGACGAGGTGATGATGCACCGCCGCGGTCGCCAGCAGCGCCGGCATCGGCACGCGGCCGGGCCCCTGAGCACGGTCGGAGAGGATCAGGATGTTCTTGTCGGCCAGCACCGCCTCGGTCGCCAGCCAGCACATCTCCTTGATCGCCGCCTCCAGCCCCTCGGCCCCGGTGGCGGCATCCCAGGTGATGTCGATGGTCTCGGTGCGGAAGGCCCCGTCGAGCGCGGTTTCGACCGATCGGATCTTGGCCAGCTCATCGTTAGTGAGGATCGGCTGGTCGACCTCGAGCCGCTTGTGGCTGCCGGCATCGTGGCCAAGCAGATTGGGACGCGGGCCGATCATCGACACCAGGCTCATCACCAGCTCCTCGCGAATCGGATCGATCGGCGGGTTGGTGACCTGGGCGAAGTTCTGTTTGAAATAATCGAAAAGCAAGCGCGAGCGGCTGGAAAGTACCGCAATTGGCGTGTCGGTGCCCATCGAGCCGAGCGGTTCGTCGGCCAGCTGTGCCATCGGTTCAAGGAACTTCGAGAGGTCTTCCTGCGTATAGCCGAACGCCTGCTGGCGATCGAGCAGCGAGGTGGTTTCCACGGTCATTTCCGCCGCCTCAGGCTCGACGACCTGGAGATCCTTGAGCTTGTACTGCGCCGCCTGGAGCCACTCCTCGTAAGGCTCGGCCTGGGCGAGGCTGGCTTTCAGCTCCTCGTCCTCGATGATGCGGCCTTGTTCAAAATCGATCAGCAGCATGCGGCCCGGCTGGAGCCGCCACTTGCGGACGATGTTGTCCTCCTTGATCGGCAGTACGCCGCTTTCCGACGCCATCACCACGAGATCGTCGTCGGTCACCAGAAAGCGCGCCGGCCGCAACCCGTTGCGGTCGAGCGTCGCGCCGATCTGGCGGCCGTCGGTAAAGGCGACCGCGGCGGGACCGTCCCACGGCTCCATCAGCGCGGCGTGATATTCGTAGAAGGCGCGGCGCTTGGCATCCATCAGCGGATTGCCGGCCCAGGCCTCGGGGATCAGCATCATCACCGCATGAGCCATGCTGTAGCCGCCAGCCATCAGCAGTTCGAGCGCATTGTCGAGGCAGGCGGTGTCCGACTGGCCGTGCGGGATGATCGGCCACAGCTTATCGAGATCGGGGCCGAGCAAATCCGATTCCATCGTGCGGCGGCGCGCGTTCATCCAGTTGATGTTGCCGCGCACGGTGTTGATCTCGCCGTTGTGGGCGATGAAACGATAAGGGTGCGCCAGCTTCCAGCTGGGGAACGTATTCGTCGAGAAGCGCTGGTGGACGAGCCCCAGAGCCGAGACGCAATCGGGATTGCGCAGATCGTCGTAGAAGCTGCCGACCTGGGTCGCTAGCAGAAGCCCCTTGTAGACCACCGTCCGGCTCGAGAAGCTCGGCATGTAGAGTTCGGTGATACCGGGCAGGTCATGCTTGACCGCGAGCGCGGCGAGCGGGTTCTGGGTCTGCCGACGGATTGCCAGCAGCTTGCGCTCGAAGGCGTCCTGGTCGTCGCAGTGCTCGCCGCGAGCGATGAAGCATTGCCGTATCACGGGCATGTGCGTGATCACTGCCTGACCGAGTCCGTCAAGCGTGACTGGCACGTCGCGCCAGCCGATCAACTGCTGGCCTTCCTTGGCGATAAACTTTTCGAAGGTATCCACCACGAAGGCGCGGGCCGCTTCGACCTGCGGCAAGAAGCACATGGCAACGGCATAGTCGCCCGGCTGCGGCAGGGTGAGGCCTTCGCTGGCCGCCCATTTGCGGAACAGTGCATCGGGCATCTGGATGAGAATGCCGGCGCCGTCGCCGAGCAGGGGATCGGCACCGACCGCACCGCGATGGTCGAGGTTTTTCAGAATCTCCAGCGCCTGGCTGACGATCGCGTGGCTTTTGCCGCCCTTGATATGGGCAACAAAGCCCATACCGCAGGCATCATGCTCGTTGCGCGCATCGTAGAGGCCCTGGGTCTCCGGAAATCCCATCGATAAATCCGTCCTGTCATCGTTGGCCGGGATACCGCCCGGTGCGGCTTCCCGGCCCTCAAACGCGACTCACCCCGCCGCGAATGCGACGAAAATTACGCGAAAGGCCCCCATGACGTCAGGGGGAGATTTTTGCAACTGCGAAGCGCGGCAGCTTGTCAGCACCGCTTGAAACGGCGGCGGAAATCTGGCTCGCGGCTATTTTGCAGTTCGAAACCTAGCCGTCGCGGCTCAGGCGTTGCAGCTTTGCCAAGCGGCCACCCGGTGCAGGTTCGGTTTCAGGATCCGGCCGGCGCGCTTCGCTGTCGCTTTGCCCGGCAGTATCGGCAGATGCACTGGCCGTCAGCCGCAACCCGGGATCGGCAGGGCGGCTGGCGCGGAGCAAGGAACTGTAGACATCTTCGCAAACATCGTTCTCGGCTTCGTATTCCTCATCGTCATCGGCGTCCACCTCCCCCACGGCATATTGCGTCATGGGGGTAAGCGTCGCCAAGGGCTGAGAAGCGAGCGATGGCGTTTGCAGGCGGGCAAGCTCTGCCGCCTCGCCGAAATCACCGAAGTCTTTAAAATCGTCGAAACCGATCTGCCGGTTTCGGACGGCGCTGCTGGCTGGCGATTCCCTGCTGTCGGGCACGATCTTCGGCGCATACGTCACGGTGACCGAGGGCGCTGCCGGCTCGCTCCGTTCCCGCTGCTGTATGGACAAGGCCAGCCGCTCCAGCATTTCGACCGGGGAAAGATCGCCGAGATCGCCGGAGGCGATGCGTTGGGCGCCGCTGCCTTCCGGGAGCTTCGCCACCTGGCGGATGGGAGTGAACGCGAGGGGCGGCACTTCCAGGAATGCGTCCGCTTCTGCCTCGGTTTCGGTAATTACGAGGGGAATGTCGGCCGCCTCGGTAGCCGGAACCGGCTCATCAAACTGCTCGAGCGCAAGATCGCTGGCGGCCGGCGGCGCTTCTTGTTCGGCAAGCTGGAAACCAGACAGCGCCAGAGCGCGTGGATCGGTCTCGTCCGGCGCCGCAACAGTGTGGCCTTCATCCGCATCGAGTTTGCGGGCGGCAATGAGGCGGGCGACGCCCGCTCCGACAATTGCGCCGATTGCGGCAAACAGCACTGCCAGCACAATCCGTCCGGTCATACTAAGCGGCGGAGCGGCAAAGGGCACCAGTGTATCGAGCCGGCTGGCAAGTATCTGCGCGTCAATTAGCGACGGCTTGACCGCCAGACTACCCAGCCCCAGCAGCGCGGCGAACCATGCCGCCACCAATGCCGGAAATAGCGGATGTGTGCTGGCCGGCTGCCTACGACGGGCCTGCTTGCGGTTCTGCTGAGCCAAGATTCGCTACCCCTTTGCGATCTCTCCGCGCGCCGCTCATCCTGATTATGCGGCCCGCGGCTTGCGGATGGTCTGCGAATTTAGCAACTGTTGGTAAACGTCCTGATAACGCCGCACGTTGTTTGCCCAGTCATGCCGGGATTCGACATAGATGCGCGCCGTTGCGCGCCGGTTTTCCCATACAGCATGCGTATCCAGTAGGCCTGACAGGGCCTTCGCGCAGGCCAAGGGATCGTCCGGTGCGAACAGCGTTCCCGTCACGCCATCGGCGATCAGTTCGCGGTGGCCGCCGACATCGGATGCGGCCACAAGTTTGCCCTGCGCCATGGCTTCCAGCGGCTTGAGCGGGGTGACGAGATCGGTCAGCCGGCTGCGTTTGCGCGGGTAGGCCAGAATGTCGCACAGCGCGTAATAGCGCTCAACCTCGTCATGCGGCACGCGGCCAACGAAGCGGATCGCCTTTGCCGCGCTCGATTCCTGGGCCTGTTGACGCAGCGCCGCTTCGCAGGGGCCGCCGCCGACCAGCAGTAGCCGGGCTTGGCTATGGCTGCGGAGCAGCGCCGGCATCGCGGCGATGAGGTCGTCAAGGCCCTCGTAATCGTAGAAGCTGCCGATGAAGCCGATCACTGGTCCCCAGGAATCTCTGGCACCGAGGCCGAGCCGGGCGGCCAGCGCCGGCTCGCGCGGCCGGGGCGTGCCGAACAGGCTGAGATCGACGCCGTTGGGCACGATGACAATCCGCTGGGCAGCGGTGCCGCGTTCGATCAGGTCGGTACGCAGGCCCTCGCAGATCGTGACAATAGCGTCGGCGCCGGCGACGACATGGTTTTCCAGCGTGCGGGTCAGCAGATATTTGACCGAGCCAGCCCGGCCAGTGCCATTGCCGACGGCGGCGTCTTCCCAGAAGGCGCGGATTTCATAGACCAGCGGAATGCCGCGCCGCCGCGCCACGCGCAGTGCTGCCGCGCCGCACAGGGCGGGTGAATGGGCATGCAGGATGTCCGGGCGCCATTCCTCGCAAAGCGCGGCGATGGCGCTCGCCAGCTGGCCGATCTCGCGCCATTCGCGCAGGCCCGCCGGGCCGACGGCGTCGCCAGAGGTGCGGTGGAAGACCAGGCCGTCCACCTGCTCGGGCCCCTCGGTTGCTCCGGAAACCCCGCCCGCGGCGGTGTGGCGCAGGCCGGTAATGCCGAGCACCTCCATCCCGGCGGCCCGCTGCGCGGCCATGATCGCGCGCGTGCGAAAACTGTAGCCGCTGTGCAGCGGCAACGAATGATCGAGGATGTGGAGGACCCGGGGCATGGCCGTCTTCTAGGCGGCCAAGGCTTAACACCGCGTCAACCACGCGCTGCTAGAACGCGAACTGCATCCAGGCAGGCCGGGAAATGATCGACCAATTCGCGCTCGCATTATCGCATCTGCTGCTGGCGGTCGCCGGCTGGCGGCTGCTGTTGCGCGCCGATCTCGATGCCGAGCAGGATGACGAGCCTTGTGCTGCGCCGCAGGATGGGCCGCGCAGTGGGGCTTGATCTCGCGTTCGGCGGATTTATCCTGCTGCTGATGGCTTTCGGCCTGCGCCGGCCATTCGTCTGGGTGCTCGCTTTCATCTATATCGACATATTGTCCCCGCAGAAGATTTCTTGGGGACTGCTGTCCGCGATCCCGCTGTCGCTGCTTGTCTTCCTGGTCGCTTTTGGCGGCTGGCTGATCGCCGATGACAAGCGCGACAGCCGGTTCACCTTCCGCCAGCTCCTGCTGCTGCTCCTGCTCGTCTATTGCGGACTGACGACCATCAATGCGGATTTCCCTGAAGCGGCGGCAGAGAAATGGTCGTGGGTGTGGAAGGCGCTGGTGTTCGCCCTGTTCCTGCCGCTGGCCTTGCGCACCCGGCTTCGAATTGAAGCTGCGGCGCTGTTCATGATTCTTACCGCCGGAGCGATCATCATCTCGGGCGCGCTCAAGACGGTGGTATCGGGCGGCGGCTATGGCGAACTGCGGCTGTTCGTCGACAATAACACCGGCCTCTATGAAGGATCGATCATCTCCTGTGTCGCCATCGCCATTATTCCCCTGATCGTCTGGCTGATGCGGCATGGCACGATCTTCCGGCCGGACTGGCGGGTGACGCTGTTCGGCGGCGCGCTGATTTTCGCCTGCCTGTTGATCCCGATCGGCACTCAGGCGCGCACCGGGCTGATCTGTCTGGGCTTGCTGTGCGTGCTGTCGCTGCGCACGGCCAAGCACCGCTTCCGCTATCTCGCGTTGATGGCAGCGGCCGGGCTGATGAGCGTCCCCTTGCTGCCGCAAAGCTTCACCGCCCGAATGAATACAATCGGCAATCACTCCGCCGATCAATCCGCCTCGACCCGGGTCGCGGTGTGGCAATGGACCTGGAAGTATGTTCAAGAGCACCCGCTAGGCGGCGGTTTCGATGCCTATCGCGGCAATATCATTCGCTACTACGCGCGGGATGCGCAAACCTCGGGCAACACCACGACGATCTTGTCGCAACCGGTCGAGGACAGAGGCCGCGCTTATCACTCCAGCTATTTCGAGATGCTGGGCGAGCAGGGCTGGCCGGGGATGATCCTATGGCTCTGGCTGCAGGGCCTCGGCCTGTGGCAGATGGGGGCTCTGCGCCGGCGCTGGACGGGCCGGAGCGCGCCTGGCGAGCAATGGCAGGCGCCTCTCGCAAATGCCCTGCAACTGGCGCAGCTGGTCTATCTCACTGGTTCGCTATTCGTCGGCATCGCCTATCAGCCGTTCATTCTGATGTTGATTGGCCTGCAATGCGGGCTGTGGAGTTACCTCAAGCGGATCGACGCTCCGCGCACAGCCGCGATGCCCTTACCCCGCCGATTGCAGTCGGTGGGCTTGCCGGGGCTGCCCAGCCGCTGACTTGACCTTTGCCAGATGCGGCGGCAGGGGGACGATTGCGCTGCACCCGAGGGTTGATTCAACTTCGGGCGCTGGTGTTATGCGGAGAATGCCATGCAGCTTACAGACCTACAGGCCAAGATCGGGGAAATCATCGGCACATCGGACTGGTTCACGATGGACCAGGGCAGGATCAACAATTTCGCCGATTCCACCGAAGACCACCAGTTCATCCATGTCGATCCCGAAGCGGCGAAAGCGACGCCGTTCGGGAGCACGATCGCGCATGGCTTCCTGACGCTGTCGATGCTCGCGGTGATGATGAACAGCGCGGTTGAAAAACCGGTTGTCAAAATGTCGGTCAATTACGGGTTCGACAAGGTCAGATTTTTGAGCCCGGTAAAATCGGGCAAGCGCATCCGCGGCCATTTCCAGCTGGCCGAATTCGCCGAGAAGCGCCCCGGCCAGTGGCAGCTGACCATTGAGGCGACGATCGAGATCGAAGGCGAGGATAAGCCGGCGCTGATCGCGGAATGGATTATCCAGCACTTCGTTTGATTTTTGCCCCTGAGTGATTTGCCCTGACCGGAAAGGATTTGCCATGCGCGATGCCATAATCGTTGCCGCCGCCCGTACCCCCATCGGCCGCGCCTTTCGCGGCGCCTATAACGCCACCCCCGCGCCAAGCCTTGGCGCGCTGTCCATCGCGGCGGCGGTCGCGCGCGCCGGGATTGAGGGCGCCGAGGTCGACGATGTCGTGTGGGGCTCGGCCTTGCAGCAAGGCGGACAGGCGCTCAATATCGGCCGGCTCGCCGCCCTGCGCGCAGGCCTGCCGGTGACGGTGGCGGCGATGAGCGTCGACCGTCAGTGCGGCTCCGGGCTGATGGCGATCGCCACCGCCTCGCGCCAGGTGGTGATGGACCGCATGGATATCTGCATCGCCGGCGGGCAAGACTCGATCAGCACGGTGCAGACCAAGGACTTGCGCATCGACTACGATCCCGGTCTCATCGCTATCCACAACGCCACCTATATGCCGATGTTGCAGACCGCCGAAGTGGTGGCAACGCGCTATAAAATCAGCCGCGATGTCTGCGACGAATATGCCTTCCAGTCGCAGCAGCGCACCGCCGCGGCACAGGCGGCAGGCAGGTTCGACGCCGAGATCGTCGCCACCACAACGGCGATGAGCGTGACCGACAAAGCTACCGGGGAAACCAGCCAGAAGCAGGTCACGCTGGCGAAGGACGAAGGCAACCGGCCTGAAACCACGCTGGACGGATTGAAGGCGCTTCAGCCGATCATGCCCGAAGGCAATGTCACCGCCGGCAACGCCAGCCAGCTGTCGGACGGGTCGGCAGCCGTGGTGATAATGGATGCAGCGGTCGCAGCCCGGAAGGGTCTCGCCCCGCTCGGCCGCTTCGTTGGTATGGCAGTAGCCGGCACCGAGCCTGACGAAATGGGCATCGGTCCGGTGTTCGCCGTGCCCAGGCTGCTGGAACGGTTCGGGCTGAAGATGGGCGACATCGGCTTGTGGGAACTGAACGAGGCTTTCGCCGTCCAGGTGGTCTATTGCCGCGACCGGCTAGGCATCCCCGATGAGCTGATGAACGTTGACGGCGGCGCCATCGCCATCGGCCATCCTTACGGCATGACCGGCGCACGCTCGGCGATGCATGCGCTGATCGAGGGGAAGCGGCGCGGCGCGCGGCATGTCGTGGTGACCATGTGCGTCGGCGGCGGCATGGGCGCGGCGGGGCT
>JANONQ010000586.1:0-3219 GCA_031420935.1 Novosphingobium sp.
TTTTTCGCGCGAGACCCAGCGCAACTATATTCGCGACGTGGGGCGTCTGGCGGCGTTCCTAGGACGCCTGCCCGATACGGCGACAGCCGAGGATCTGCGCCGGTTCCAGATCGAGAAGCATGACGCAGGCGTGCCGGTGCCGACGATGAACAGCATCGTCTCGGCGCTGCGCGTCTTCTTCACGCACACGCTCGACCGCCCCGATCTGTCGCGCAAGCTGGTACGGGTGCACCATCCACGAAGATTGCCCGACGTGCTGAGCGTCGATGAGGTGATCCGCCAGCTGGACGCCACGACCTGCCTGAAGCATCAGGCGGCGCTTTCTGTCACCTATGGTGCGGGCTTGCGGGTGTCGGTGGTGGCGGCGCTCAAAGTCAGCGATATCGACAGCGAGCGGATGTTGCTGCGGTTCGAGCGCGGCAAGGGCGGTTCTGAGCGCCTGCCTTGGCAGGCAGTCGAAGGGGGCCGACAGTACCGCAACGCCATGCTCCCCGCCGACTTGCTCATCCTGTAGGAAGTTCGCAGCATAAAGGCGCACAAGTCCTTGCGCGAGATACTCGAAACGCAGGTGCCGAGCCTGTTCGGCGCGACCGAGGTGTTTCCGGGGCCTGGTCAGGACGAGGTGATGGCAACAATTCGGCAGATGGAAGAAAACATCGGCATGGATGCGGATCAGGCTTCCAGAATAAGGGAGACGCTTCGCAAACTCGACGGACCGGCGCATCAGAAAATTATATATCATGAAATAATCCCTTGACGTTAGGATTATCCTGTGACACCTAGGGCCCAAGGAGGCCAGGATGACACTTCATATGGACGTCAGGATGAACCAGCGCGGCACTAAGGCCGATCTCGTCAACCTTGCTCTCGAGCATGGCGAATGGCGGGGTGACCGGTGCCGACTTGATCGAAAGGGTTTGAAGCGGCTGATAGCCGATATTGACCAAACGCGGGCTGCTGCACTTCGCGCGCTCGACAAGGGTGGGCTCGAAGTCGTCGAGGCTGAAGCACGGTTGATCACGACGTACCCCATCTCAAAGAAGCGCAGGGTGCGTCGCTGATGCAGAGAGCGATCATCAATCAGATTACTGACCTGTTTTTCAAGCGCGGTCTGGCTAGTCAGGATGTGGCCTTGTCGGCAACCGCGCTCTTGGTTGCGTGGCACGAAGGCCGAATGGAGGATGGTGCCCAGGCCTTGTTCTCAAAGCTGGCAGACCGTTTGGAGGACCGTTCCAGCCACGATGCGTTGACTGCTGCTGCGGATTGGCTGCGTGACCCAAGCCTGTCGGCCATTCAGTGGGATGCTCTCGAGAAGGGGCTGGAATTCCTCTGGAACACCAACCCTGGCCCGATCGATTGGACGGCGGAACTTGCTGCCTGCTTCACGTATGATCGCCAGATGCAGTTTGGCTTCAACCTCTCTTTGCCGCTGGCGCGCGCCGTCACCCGGATTGTCGATATTCCGATATCGGAATCCTGTGCTTGCCTGTTTCCAAGTTCCGCGACGCTCGCGTGGATATTGAGCGGAGACCGCGAGGTCACCCTTTACGCGAGCGAACGCGATCAGGGCATCATCATCGCATTGATGGCGCGGACGGCGTGCCGGTCATTGAAGGTCGATGTCCGCAATCCGATCGACGGTTCACACACGCCTGCGTATGCCATGCGCGACGATCCGGATCGCAGTCCGCCTTTTGGCCGCGTCGATCATATCATTTCCATGCCTTACTTCGGCACCCGCATTTCCGATGGGCCTGCGAGGGGCATGCCTTTCGAAGCTTATCAGATCGAGAGGCTCGCTCGGCATGCGACTAAGTCTTTCTCCACCATCATCACCGACGGCATGCTGTTCCGGGAAAGCAGGCAGGAGACCGAACTGCGGCGCAAACTGGCCGAGAATTATGATACGACCGTCCTAAGCCTGCCACCCGGCATGTTCTGGCCGACCAGCGGCGTTTCGACCAGCCTGCTTCATGTGGAGCCATCGGGCGGCGGTGAAGTCCGCGTGATTGACGGCCGCTCGATGGAAAAGACCAGCAGCGGGCGGGTCCAGGAAAATCTGATCGTTCGCCATCTGGAGCAGTTTCAGGGGCTCCAACCCAAGAATGGCTCGCGCAGCGATATCATCTCAATGGACGAACTGGCGGCTGCGAACTTCAGCCTGCTGCCCGAACGCTATCTGCGCTCGGAAAACCTCGCAATTATCGAAAATGCGCTGAAGGAACGCCTACAAGTGCCACTCGAAGACATTGCGGTCATCGAACGCAGCAAGGCCCCCGTCCCCATGCGGGAAGTGACCGAGGATCCGCCGATCGCCGCGCTGGAAATCGCGCCCTCCGATATCGTCGATGGGATGGTTCGAACGCCTAGGCGGCAACAGGCGTTCGAGACGGATCAGGAATCGGCGGTGACCAAGGTCACGGTGCAGATGAACGACATCCTTGTGAGCATAAAAGGCAACGTCGGCATTATCGGCATGGTGGGCATGGATGCGACGCTGGCGGAAGTCATGAACGAACCGTGGATCGTCTCCCAGAGCCTTGCCATCATCCGGTTGAAACCGAACCCCCACGTGCCTTCCCCAGAAATCCTGAACGCCCTGCTCACCGCCCCCTGGGTGCGCGAAAAGCTGGAGAGCATGAGTGGCGGGGCGACTGTGCGCACCTTGCCGATCAGCGCTGTGCGCTCACTCGCTCTGCCGGTCCCTACGGCAGAAGATTGCGCACAGGCTGACGAGGAACTGAAACTCGCCGCAGACATGCGCGAAGACATTGAAACCCGGATGCAAAATCTGGCCCAGGCGAAGAGCGCGCTGTGGCACAAATTATGGCATCTGCCCCCAAATATTGAAGAGGAATAATCCATGCTCACCGGAGCCATCAAAGCCCAGATCAATAAGATGCGCGACGACCTGTGGTCGGGCGGGGTGTCCAACCCGATGACCGGGGTGGAGCAGCTGACCAATCTGCTGTTCATCAAGCGGCTCGACGAGATCCAGACGCGCGAGGAGGCGATGGCGCAGGCGCTCAAGCGACCGGTTGCGCGGATCATCTTCCCCGCAGGCAAGGATGGCCTCGCCACGCCGGGCTTTGCCGATGGCGGCTGCCCTTATGAACTTATGCGCTGGTCGCGCTTCAAGAACGAAAAGCCCGAGCGGATGTACGAGATCGTGGCCGATCACGTCATGCCGTTCCTGCGCACGCTGGGCGGGGCGGAAAG
>JANONQ010000587.1:0-6328 GCA_031420935.1 Novosphingobium sp.
CTTGGCGGTCTGCTGATCGTGGTCGCCCTACTGGTTCTGACCGGCATCGATCACATCATTGAAGGGCTGATCCTCTCGGCAATGCCGGAATGGCTCATCGACCTGACAACCGCGATATAAGTTTGGTAAGCGTCTACTTCCAGACATAACCGCTTGAGCACGGCGCCTATCGGTCGATGCCGGTATCAACCCCGGGATCTGCCGCATCGGACACTTTATCCAGCATGTCTGAGGAGGTTTGAAAAGCTCGCGGTTTTGGCAACGTCGCGATAAGATTATCGGACATCACCCGTGTGCCAGATGATCGATACTTGAGGTTTTATTGGTTGCGGGGGTAGGATTTGAACCTACGACCTTCAGGTTATGAGACGGAACGCCACTATGTTAATAATCTGATATATCATGATATTTATCCATATAATGTGCTGGTGTGTTAAAAACCGTGTTAGCGTTTTGTGCTAATCCGCAATTTTCGGCCAAGAATGTGTTAGCGCGCTAACACAAATCGATCGTCGGCTGAGGGAAAATCCCAGAAAACAGACGTTTTTCTCCTCCCGCTTCGAAGTCGCCCTCCAGCGGGAGAAGGCAGTATCGGCACAAATTGAATTGGCCGCGCTGCCTGTAATGCAAACGGTCACCACTACGTCGTGTTTTCGAGATTGGAAGTTGGGGTGCTTTTCCGGCAGCAACGCGCCCATTATCGCCGTTCAGTCCCGCTTCCCCGATGCCTTTGAGCGGACGTTCCGTCGATCGGGTCAGCGTCCTGTTTGAGCGACTGGGACTGGGACTGTCCGGAGCGTCCGATCTTGGGCGGCGAGAATGTCGAAAGCGGACGCACACACGCCTGTAGCGACATAGATCCAGTCGGAGCCATTCCATCGCCCGTCGATACTCGACGATTACCGATCCGCCCGCGACTTGATCACTGTCCTGTGGCGCTGACACCTACACTGGGTTACCAATGGGGCAGATCACTGACTCTCCTTCTCACGAAGAGAACCCGGCAGTGGGCGACAGCATTTGTATCGAAGCGCCTCAATCAGAAGCTTGCTTCGTGCTGCTTTGCGAGCACGCCTGCTCCCGCCTCCCAGAGGGCCTCGGCACCCTCGGGATGGAACCGCATGTCGGAAGCACACATGTTGCCTGGGATATCGAAGCCCTCACCATAGCGCGGCGATTGGCGGTGACACTCGGGAGTCCGCTGATCTATCCCACCATTTCACGACTGGTCATCGATTGCAATCGCGCCCTGGACCACCCCGGCCTCATCATCAGCGAAACCGAATTTGGCGCAGTACCCGGAAATCTGGATCTCGCTCCCGGCGAACGAGAGCCGCGTATCGCCGAGATACACCGTCACTTCCATCAGGCTGTGGATGATATTCTGGCGAGAAGACGGGCACGCAATCTTCCCTCCTGGCTGATTTCGATTCACAGTTTCACGCCGATATTCCGTGACCGCGCGCGACCCTGGCATTTCGGATTGATCTACGACGGTGACAGCCGACTGGCGTTGCAGCTCCGTACGGCCCTGATCGCCGCGGGCGAAACTCAGGTCGCGTTGAACCAGCCATACTCCCCGTTGGATGGAGTCTATTACAGCTTGGCGCGACACGGCGAGGCGAACGATCTGCCCTGTGTGATGATCGAAATCCGCGACGATCTGATCCGCACTTCCGCGGATCAGGAGCGGATCGCGCGCCTACTCGCCAACGCGCTCGCCTCGGTCGAAATCGCGAGGGACACCATATTGCCAGCCCCGCCACGCGAGATCGTTCAATGACGGCGACCGCAGTTAGCATCATGAACATCGTGACAGCCCGGTCGCCACCGGTCGCGAAGGTCGGCGTGTTTGACATGGACGGAATTCTCCGCGGTAAGTTCATGGCAGCGGACAAGCTGCGCTCGGCGCTCGATAAGGGCTTCGGCTTTTGCGACGTCGTCCTCGGTTGGGATCTGCACGACAAACTCTACGACAATGTCCGCTATACAGGCTGGCATACGGCCTATCCCGACGCGCAAGTCCGCCTCCTGCCCGCGACGATGCGACAGATTCCCTTCGAGGACGGCCTGCCGCTCATCCTCGGGGAATTCGCGGGCGCGGCGGAAAGTATCTGCCCGCGCGGCGTGTTGCGGAACGTACTCTCCCGCGCTTCCGAAATGGGCTTCGCAGTCAAAGCCGCCGCCGAATTCGAATTCTTCGTTTTCGAGGAAACGCCGCGATCCGTCCGCCAGAAAAATTATCAGAACCTCCAGCCGATCACGCCCGGAAACTTCGGCTATTCATTGCTGCGCTCCGGGGTGCATGAGGATTTCTACCGCAAGCTGCTGACGCTCTGCGCCGACATGGACATGGAAATCGAAAGCCTCCACACCGAAACCGGCCCTGGGGGATCAGGGTCGATGACGCGCTGGCGGCAGCCGACAAAGCCGCCCTGTTCAAGACCTTCGCCAAGATCCTGTGCCAGCGCCGCGGCTGGATGGCCACATTCATGGCCAAATGGTCGCCCGATTGCCCCGGCCAGTCCGGCCATCTCCATATGTCGCTGCACGACAGCGCCTCGGGCGAACCCGCCTTCTACAGCAAGGAGGGCGAGAACGGCATGTCGCAAACGATGCGCTGGTTCGTCGGCGGCCAGCAGCACCTCATGCCGGAATTGCTGGCCATGGTGGCATGCACCGTCAATAGCTACACGCGTCTGGTTCCGGGTTTCTGGGCGCCGACCCAGGCGAACTGGGGCTATGAAAACCGCACCTGCGCGTTGCGGGTGATCGGAGGTTCGGCCACGAGCCAACGCGTCGAATACCGCATAGCGGCTGCCGACATAAACCCTTATGTCGCGCTCGCGGCAGTGATCGGTTCGGGCCTGTGGGGCATTGAGCACAAGATCGAGCCTGATGCTCCGGTGCGGGGCAATGCCTATGAGACCGAGCCCGTTGCCGGGCGAGGCCTTCCACAGACGCTGTGGGATGCCGCCCAGCGTCTCAAGGCGTCCGCGCCCGCCCGTGCCCTCTTCGGTGATGCGTTCGTCGATCATTTTGTGGCAACCCGCGAATCGGAAGAGCGGGAAGCGCGCAAGGCAGTGACCGACTGGCAGCTCGCCCGCTATTTCGAGCTGATCTGAACGATGCCGATCGACGACCTAATCTGCATCTCCCCGATAGACGGCCGAGAATATTGCCGGCGACCACCGGCGAGCGGGACTGAAAGCAAGGCGGCCCCTGAACCCGCGCGTACCACCTGAGCGATGCCTCTTCCCCACAACGCCAACTGGAATTATCCCACCGCCATCCGTTTCGGCGCGGGCCGGATCCGGGAGCTATCCCAACTTTGCCTCGAACTCGGAATCCGCCGCCCACTGCTAGTCACCGATCCCGCGCTGGCCGCACTGCCAATCGTCCGCGACGTGATTGTCCGGGCCGAGGCGGCCAATCTCCCGATCGCCGTGTTCTGCGATATCCGCTCCAACCCCGTTGGCGCGGATATCGATAGAGGCGCGGCAGTCTATCGAGATGGCCGACATGATGGCGTGATCGCCTTTGGCGGCGGCAGCGCGCTCGATTGCGGCAAGGTTATTGCTTTCATGTCGGGCCAAACCAGACCCTTGTGGGATTTCGAGGATGTCGCCGACTGGTGGACCCGCGCCGATCCGCAGGGAATTGCCCCCGTCGTCGCCGTGCCGACTACCGCCGGAACCGGGTCGGAGGTCGGCCGCGCCGGCGTGATTTTGGACGAAACCACCCATACCAAGCGGATCATCTTTCATCCGAGGATGATGCCTGTCGCCGTCATCGCGGATCCGGAACTCACCGTCGGCCTTCCCGCAGCGGTTACGGCTGCGACCGGCATGGATGCGCTGTCGCACTGCCTGGAAGCCTGGTGTGCGTCCGGCTTCCATCCGATGGCGGACGGCATCGCGCTCGAAGGCATGCGGCTGATCAAGGAGTGGCTGCCGCGCGCCTTCCACGATGGCACCAACCTCGAAGCGCGCGGACACATGCTTGTGGCGGCATCGATGGGCGCAACCGCATTCCAGAAGGGCTTGGGTGGCATGCATGCGCTCTCGCATCCCATCGGCGCGCTGTGCGGCACGCACCATGGCCTCACTAACGCGGTGCTGATGCCTCATGTCTTGCAGTTTAACCGGACCGCGATCGCGGACCGGCTGGGCCGGGTAGCAGCCTATCTTGGTCTCGGCTCGTCCTTCGACGATGTCCTGGTTTGGACACTCGCGCTGCGGCGCGAGCTTGAGATTCCGCACACCCTGTCAGGAATCGACGTGCCGCCCGATCGCTTTGGTGAACTTTCCAGAATGGCAGCGGTGGACCCCGTAGGCCGCCGGCAACCCGGTAAAGTTTGATGCCGCCGCAGCCATGGAAGTCCTGGCGGCGGCCCACAACGGCATTTAACGCGGATTTTCCGACAGCATGGCGCGTGAAAGGCGTAAGTTCCCCTTGTCCCGAGGTTACTGGCTATCAAGCGAGTCTGTGGCTGAAGCCAGTATCTAACTGAGTCGGAGGGGTTCCTCCTCAAGTGGGACTCTAAAAACTGCCATCTCACTAACGCTATCTCTGGTACCTACTGGCTTTGTTAGCTGGCGCAGCAGGATCAATCGCCTTCAGGCTGGGTCAGGTCTCGGATCCAGCTGAGGGCTCGCATCGCTTGCGGCCAGCCCAGTGTGGTAACCGCGAGCAGCGCCACGTGTTCGAGCTCGTCGCCGGACAATCCTTCGGCCAGGCTGCGGCGCACGTGCGAGTGAGTCGCTCCTTCGGAATTGGCAGCCATGGCAAGCGCCAGATAAACCAGCCGACATGTCCGCGCGTCCAGTGGGCCGGACTGCCTCGCCGCCTGCCCAAGAGCCGCATAAGCAGACCATAGATCTGGATGCTCTTTCTCGATTGAGGTGGGCTCTGCTGGCAGGTCTACATCCATCACCGCCTCCTGGAAACGTGCCGGCGAGCCTCGCGCGGGCTCGCCTCGTCGCCAGAATAGCGGCGGATCGCTCAAGGGAAAGGAATTCATCCAATTCCTCATCGACTCTGCTCCCCTCGCGCAGCGGCGCGCAGCGCATGTAAGTAAGTAAGTAAGCAAGGCCTCATGCGGATCGAGTTGCGGACCAACAACTCAGAGAATGAGGCCGCTTACCCCACCTTGCCGCGCCTAGGCATGCATCCGCCTGTTCCACAGCCGCCCCGCTTCCTCGCATGTGGGCCGGCGCGGTCCCTCAGCGCCACACACATTGCACATCACGGCGAAATGCTTGGCATACACATGCTCGTAAAACCCCGCATCGGTCGATGCACAGAAGGGGCACGCCGACAGCTGCAGGTCTGGCACGATCGCCAAAGGTCGGCGCATGTTCTCCTGAATTGCCATTCACCACCCCACCAGATTGCCGTTGCTCTCGCCATGGCGCTTCCCGCCGGCAAAAAAGTTCAGAACCGGTCGTTCTCGATTGCCTGCATCTGGTCATCCGAAAGACCGAAATGGTGCCCGACCTCATGCACAGTGACATGGGTCACAAGGTCGTCAAGCGCGACGCCAGTGCGGATCCATTCATGCAACAGCGGACCACGGAACAATGAAATGATGGGCGGCAAGTCGCCCGACGACCAGATCGATTGCTCGCTGAGGGGGTGCCCCTGATACAGGCCTGTCAGATCCCAGGGATCATCCAGCCCTACAGCGCGCAATGTCTCGCTATCGGCAAATTCCTCGACGCGAATTACCACATCGCCGAGATAATCGCGGAACATCCGGGGTAAGCGCTGGACTGCCTTGCGCGCCAGGCCCTCAATGGCAGCGGCGTCGGGTGTATCGGCGATCCTGTCAATCATCCCACCCATATGGGGAAGATCCACCGCCGATACCATGTTCGCCGGCGGAGCGGCGCTGCGGGTCAGGCAAGGAGAAGATGCCGCTCCGCCTCGTCGCGGTGCTTCTTGAGATATTGCATGAATGGCGTGCCGCCGGTGCCGACCGCAGTGTCGTTGCCGGTGGGGTTATTTGCCTGGCGATGAATGGAGCTGGCCGCATATTCGAGATGGCGAGTGCGAAAGCGGGTCAGGCGGATGACGCATTCATTATACGCTTCGCGCAGCGACGGGCAGCCTGACGCGGCGAAGTCGCGCAAGCGGCTGAGGTCTCGCACGCGATCGATGAAGGCGCGATGGGCCGACGGGCGATAGGCATGCAATTCATCGAGGAATACGAAGCGGGTCCGGCGCGTACTGGATGCCGAATAACGCATCCATGGTCGGCATGATTGAGCTTTGTGCGCCAGTCTGACCGCGAAACCCCTGCGGCGCGCCGTCGGCCTCAGGCACG
>JANONQ010000588.1:0-1747 GCA_031420935.1 Novosphingobium sp.
GACGGACAAGCGCGCGCTCGATGTCCAGGGGGGGGCATGGAGCGCGGGAGTATTCATCGCGGCAACAGTCCATCGGGTAGCCGCTTGATGTCCGACAGAAGCCGGTCGGGATCGATGCCAAGGCCCTCGAACGAATCCGCACCGAAGGCCAGCAGCTCGGCCAGCGCGCCGCGCGCTTCGGCTGCTGCGCTACGAACGGCCTGCCGGTCGGCCGCAGCCAATGCGATGCCGCGCGAGACCATGACGTGCCGGGTCTCATCCTTGCGAATATGAGACAGTACGGCATGGACGCCATCATCGCGCGAAATGGCCGCGCCGGGCCGGAGCAGCCGCGACAAAATTGTGCAAACCGCCGCATCGAGCCCGGCAATTCTCGCCAGATGAAGAACTGTGCCGCCGCGCGAAAGGCTCAGATGGAAATTCCGGGCGCGGTGTTGGACAGCCCTGTCCTGCGAGCTGACAGGCAGCGCGGCGCAGAGGCCTCGCAAAATTGCATCGTGCCGGCGCTCGTCATCGGCGATCTTTCGTAAGGTTCTGCGCAATTCCAGATCGAGACTGACCGTCCGGCCCAGCCGGTCGAAGCCAACCACGGCAGCCTCTTCCCCGCAGCACAGCAATGGAACCAGGTCCGCAAGTGCTTCTGCGGCTTTCGTATCGAGCGACACCGAAAAGGCAGGATGGGCGAAGCGTCTCTTGATTGTGAAACAGTGATGCTCTGCCCCGGCTTGCGCTTGCATGATCTGCGCGGTGGGCCAAGTCATCGCACTTGGGCCTGACCGCCGACCGAAACATTGGCGATAAGGCCGTCCTGCAGCCATCGGACCAGCAAGCCGCCAGCCTGCGATAGAGCGGCATCAGGCCCGAGGCTTTCGGCAAACGAAGCGCATAGCGAGCCAAATTCATGACCTGCGGCAATCGAGGAAAGCGCTTCGCCTTCGATAGTGTCCGCGACCCGGAAATGCGGAGACATAACGTTTCGCCAGACGATCAGTTGCCCGATTTTTGGGTGTTCGCGCTCTGTTGGCAACACTTCCCCGTCAGCCAGCGCCTGCCAGAGCGCGGCACAGTCGGTGCGGATCGTGCGCATCGCGAAGCTCGGGACAAGCGCGAAGGTTGCTTTGTCCCAATCGGCAATGCCCAGTTCTCCCGACGCCAGCCTTGCGGCATCGAGAGGAATCGCATCGACGGAACCAAAGGCCCGTTGCATGTGCCATTCAAGCCAGGCGAGTTCCGCAACCTCGGGATCTTCAGCGAAGAGTTCGGCGACGGTCAGGTCAAAGCCGGCGCCGTAGTCGTCGAGTGTCCAGCTGACGGGCGGATTAAGAATGATGTGATGGCACGCGGCGGTATCGAACGCCTCGCCGCCGACATAATGGCAGGACTTTTCAAAGCTGGTCCGCAAGGCTTCGAGCAACCGATTGCGATAGGCGCCGCGGTAGATTTCCATGCCGGCAGCGGGAGATACGGTCTGATCGCCGGCCGCCAGGATTTCGTCGCGCATGGCGCGCTGGAGCGCAAGCAGGCTCATGCCGGGCAGCCTTCCAGCGTCGCTGCCACCGCCCGCGCCAAGTCCAACTCGGCCAGCAGCTCGCCTAGTTGAGGTATCGCCCCATCGCGTTCGATCATGGTCGCGGCATGGCCAAAGCGTTCGCAAGCGCTTCGGTACAAGTGCCAGACGGCCTCGCAGACCGGCGTATCATGCGTATCGATCAGCATGCTCTCGCCCTGACTGTGTCCGGCAAGATGG
>JANONQ010000589.1:0-3780 GCA_031420935.1 Novosphingobium sp.
CTTCAAGGGCGCGGTGCGCACCAATGTCGAGGAATATTGCATTTCCGAGGGCTGGATCCGGGTGCAGGCGGGCAAGACGATGGACCGGCGCGGCCAGCCGCTGACGCTCAAGCTCAGCGGGCCGGTGGAAGCCTGGTTCGAGGATCTCGGCGAAGAGGCGCCCGTCGCCAAGGGGTGAATTGCCGGCGGATCAGTGTGACAGGGCGAAATTGCGGCGGCGCAGACGGCGCGCGATGATGTCGCCGATCGGATCGTCGGCCCCAGCCCACCGCGCTGGTCCATCCCGTTCATTGTTCACGGGCCGATTGTAGATGAAGCCCCGCACCGGCCAATGGGTCGTGCCCAGTGCCTGGGTCGGGCCGAACCAGACACGCACCGCGCTCCAGTCGTTGCCGGGAGAGACATCGACGGCGCGCACGTCGTCCTCGATCTGGCCGCGCCTGCCGTTGATCGGCGACCAGTTGGCATGGCGCAGCAGGACGGTCCGCGAATCGACGATCTGGCTGACCGCCGCGACATGGCCGAGCCGCATATTGCCATGCGGGCGAAACGCCATCACCGCGCCTATTCTCGGCGAGCTGCCCCTGGCGTAGCGCCCCTCGGCCTGCTCCCACCAGCTATGGGCATCCCCGAAAATCCGGATGCCAGAGACCTGGCGCGCATAGGGTACGCATTGCAGATAGCGCGGCAATTCAGCGCCGCCACCACCGGGAACCGGCTCGATCGCGCGGTTCGTTTCCGCCATCGCGGGCGCAGCAAAGCCGAGGAGCGCGGCGAACGCACATGCGGGAAGACGCAAAGCCATGCATCCAGGCTAGGTCGCGATGGTTAATTTGGGACTAACGTCCAGCTAGCTGGTCAGCGCAACAATTTGCCGGTTGGCTTGCCAAGCAGGCCGCGAGGGAGCAGGCGCGGGGCATGTTGCCGCAGGTGATCATTATCGGGAGGCCCAATGTCGGCAAATCGACGCTGTTCAACCGGCTGACCGGCAAGAAGCTGGCGCTGGTCGACGATCAGCCCGGCGTCACCCGCGACCGCCGTTTTGCCGAGGCGCATCTCATCGGCCTCGATTTCACGCTCGTCGATACCGCCGGATGGGAGGATGACGATCCCGCCAGCCTGCCCGGGCGGATGCGGGCGCAGACCCAGGTGTCGCTCAAAGGCGCTGATGTCGCGCTGTTCGTGATCGACTCTCGCGCTGGCATTACCCCGCTCGATGAGGAGATCGCCCGCTGGCTGCGCAGCCAGAACCTGCCGGTGATATTGGTGGCCAATAAAGCCGAAGGCCGGGCGGGGGATGCCGGCGTGATCGAGGCCTTTGCCCTGGGGTTCGCCGAGCCTATCCCGTTTTCAGCGGAACATGGCGAGGGCATGGCCGATTTGTTCGAGGCGCTGCAACCGCTGATCGAAAATCGGGAGCCGGCCGAAGAGGCTCTCGAGGACGAGGATGAGGAATCGCTGTCCGGTCCGCTCAAGCTGGCGATCGTCGGCCGGCCCAATGCCGGCAAGTCGACGCTGATCAATCGCCTGCTTGGCGAAGACCGCCTGCTCACCGGGCCGGAAGCGGGGATCACCCGCGATTCGATCGCGGTCGACTGGCAGTGGCGCGATCCGCAGTCGGGCGAAGAACGAGCCGTGCGGCTGATCGATACTGCCGGCATGCGCAAGAAGGCGCGGGTTTCCGACAAGCTGGAGAAACTCGCGGTCGCCGACGCCCGCCATGCGGTGGATTTCGCCGAAGTGGTGGTGCTGCTGCTGGATGCCACTCTGGGGTTGGAGCATCAGGACCTCAAGATCGCCTCGATGGTGCTCGAAGAGGGCCGGGCGCTGATCATCGCGATCAATAAATGGGATATCGCGCAGGATTCCTCGTCGCTGTTCAACGGCATCAGGGGCGCGCTGGAGGACGGGCTGGCGCAGGTGCGCGGAGTACCGCTGCTGGCGGTTTCGGCCCGCACCGGCAAGGGCCTCGACGATATGCTGCGCGCCGGCTTCCATATCCGCGAAGCCTGGTCGAAGCGGGTGCCCACCGGACAGCTCAACCGCTGGTTCGATGACGCGCTCGAGGCCAATCCGCCACCCGCACCCGGCGGCAAACGCATCAAGCTTCGCTATATCACCCAGGCAAAAACCCGTCCGCCTGGCTTCATCCTGTTTGGCACCCGGCTTGAGCTGCTGCCGGAAAGCTACCGGCGCTATCTGGTGAACAGCATCCGGCGAGAGCTGGGGTTTGACGCGGTGCCGATCCGGCTGACCTTGCGCAGCGCGAAAAACCCGTTCGCGTAAAGCGGATAGGTCTAACTGCTTTCGACCGCCTCGCTGTTGAGCTGGATGTAATTCTCCAGCCCCATCCGTGCGATCATGTCGAACTGCTTCTCGAGGACATCGACATGTTCCTCCTCGTTTTCGAGGATGCGTTCGAAAATTTCCCGGCTGACAAAGTCGCGGACGGATTCGCAATGGGCGATGGCGTCCTTGAGCACTGGAATGGCCTCCTGCTCCTGCGACAGGTCGGCTTTCAGCACTTCCTCGACCGTTTCGCCGATTATCAGGCGACCGAGAACCTGAAAGTTGGGCAAGCCGTCCAGGAAGAGAATGCGCTCGGCCAGCATGTCGGCGTGCTTCATCTCGTCGATCGATTCGGACCGCTCGAAGGCAGCAAGCTTCTTGATGCCCCAATGGTCGAGCATACGGTAATGCAGCCAGTACTGGTTGACCGCCGTCAATTCGTTGAGCAGCGCCTTGTTCAGGAATTCGATGACCTGCGCGTCGCCTTGCATGACTGCCTCCTGGGTGGCTGAACCCCGGATATGGGGAAGCCGATTGTTTGCGGCAAGTCAGACCCGAATGTAAGCGGGCAATCTGTGTTGGACCCGCGCGTCGCCAACGATCTCGTCGGCAAGTTCAAGGCATTGGCGGCACTGCGGGCGCTTGCCGAGCCGTGCATAAACGCTCTCCGCATCGCCGGCGCATTGGCGTGCTGCACTGCGCAGATCGGGCTCGCGAATGGCATTGCAGATGCAAATATACACGGGCGACTCCTGTCTCGAACAGGATTGCTACTGCGAATTGATCGCAATAGCAAGCAAGATCGCGCTCAATCCAACGGGCGCGCCTCAGTTGGCAACAGCCAGGCAACTGATGCCGGCAGCTGACAATCGTGCGCAGGCCGATTGGGCGGCAACCTGACTGGCATAGCCGCCCGCCAGCAACCGGCTCAATTTCCCGGAGGCAACTAGCATCCGCGCATGTCCTGCCAGTTCGGGCCGGGATTTGACCCGCTCCCACAGGGCCTCGGCATTGCCGGGCACGCTGAACGCGCCAAGCTGCACCCGCCAGTTGCCGGCTGCTGGCGCTGGGGCGGTGAGCCCTGCCGGGGCGGGCATCGCGGGCTTAGGCGGGGCAGGACGCAGGGCCGGGACTGCCACCGGGGGTGCCGGCTTCGGGGCGGCAAGGGCGCCCGTAATGCGCGGCCAGGCATTGCCGGCATCGGCACTGCGCGGATTGCCGCTGGCCGCGGCCGGTGGGCCGGCGAGGTCCGCTGCGCCTTGCGGACGCCGCAGCGCCGTGATGACGGACGCAGCCGACGTGTTTGGCACGGACCCGCCAAGGTCGGCCGCGGCGAACTGGCGATCTCGCGTAGATTGGGCTTGCACCGCCAGTTGCTGTGCGAGCGGTACGCTCTTCTGGCGCTGTTCGAGAGGAATGTGCTGGTCCATCTGCGAAAGCGCGGCGGCGGCTTGCGGCAGGCCGCCTTGGTGGGCAAGAGTGACGAGAGCA
>JANONQ010000590.1:0-13917 GCA_031420935.1 Novosphingobium sp.
CTTGATGCCAAGTGAACAACTTCGTCAGGTTTGTGTCGCTTTGTCGCAGGATGGGCACATCGCGCGACAGCGCGTGTCACCTCATCGACGAGTCGGGATTCGCGGATCTTTCCAGCTAAATGCATTGTCCGCCACGGCAACACCATACTGCTGATTGGCGAGCCGAATCGTCGTGCGCTTGTTCTGCGAATCGAGAGCTACCCAGCTGGTTAATTCAAGCCCGCCGGGCGCGGAGGGCTTGCGCATCATGATCAGCGTGATGACCCCGTATTCGGGGTGCCGCCTATCGCGCACCTCGATGCTGACGACATTGGCATCGGCCGTTGGCTGGAGCCGGCTGAAACGGGCCACGTCGCGATTGGGATCCAGCAGCGCGCCTAGCGGACTGTTGCCGATCGGCCAGCGCTGCACCTGACGCACCTCGTAATCAATCAGCGTCAGCGCCTTGCCGTCCGACACGATCAACATCGGCACGCCGGGCGCATATTGAAAGCGGATGCGGCCAGGGCGTTTGAGCGTCAGCACGCCGCTGACACGCTGGCCGTTGCGGTCGGTCTGGGTGAAATCAGCCCGCATTGTCGAGATAGCGCGCAAAGCGGCCACCGCCTCGGCTACCTGACTGGCGGCGGCCGGGGCGGCGGGAGACTGCGCCGATGCCGCAGGAAGCGCGAAGGTGAAAGAAGAGCCAAGCACCGCCAGCGCGGCCGCTCCTGCCCATGTTCGAAAAGTCAGGTGCGAGCGCTTCATCCCCGGTTCCTAGGAACCCGGCCTTGAACTTGCGCTGAACCTCACTTGATCTTGGCTTCCTTGAATTCGACATGCTTGCGCACCACCGGATCGTATTTGCGGAAGCTCATCTTCTCGGTCGTGTTGCGAGGATTCTTCTTGGTAACATAGAAGAAGCCGGTGTCGGCGGTGGAGACCAGCCGGATCTTGACGGTTGCACTCTTCGCCATGGCGCTTGTCCTAATTCTTTCGAGTCAACCGCAACCGGTTCTGATAAATCCGCACGGTCTGCAAAATACGGGAGGGCGGCGCTGACGCCGCCCCTGCAAGGTTGCGGCCATTGACCCACAGGCCCCGGAAAGTCAAGCGCCCGGCGGCTCAAACCTTGAACGATGCGATGGGCTTCAGCGCGCCATATTTCTCCTTGGCCGGGGGCTGTGCCAACGGCGGCAGCTCGATCGCCGGCGGATCGACCCTGGTGTCCGGGAGGCGGTCGAGCAGATCGCGGATCAGGGTCAGGCGGCCGCGCCGCTGGTCGTTGAAATCCACCAGCGTCCAGGGCGCGTGTTCGGTGGCGGTCGCCTTGAGCATCACCTCGCGGGCTTTGGAATAGGCCCGGTATTTCTCGCGGGCGGCAACGTCGATGGGCGAGAGCTTCCAGCGCTTGAGCGGATCGGACAGCCGCTCGGCAAAGCGCGATTCCTGCTCCTGCTGATCGCAGGTCAGCCAGTATTTGAACAGCAGGATGCCGTCGTCGACCAGCAGCCGTTCGAACATCGGCGCTTGGGCGAGGAAGGCATCGACCTGATCTTCGGTCGCGTAGCCCATCACCTTTTCGACACCCGCTCGGTTGTACCAGCTGCGGTCGAACAGCACGATTTCGCCCGCCGTCGGAAGATGCGCGATGTAGCGCTGGAAGTACCACTGGCCGGCCTCCGCTTCGCTTGGCTTGGCAAGGGCGACCGTGCGAGTGCGGCGGGGATTGAGCTTGCCGCTGATCGCGTTGATCGCGCCGCCCTTGCCGGCGGCATCGCGACCTTCGAGCAGCACCAGCACGCGCGCCCCGCTGGCCGCCACCCAGCGCTCCATTGCCACAAGCTCTTCCTCAAGGGGAGCGAGCAGGTCTTCGTATTTCTTGCGCTTGAGATTACCCACCGTCGAGCGTCCTCCTGTTACGATCTAACGCGGCCAGAGCAGCACGAGCGCGGCGATCCCAGCGAGGATGCGGTACCACGCGAACGGCGTAAAGCCGGAGCGGCTGATATAGGCGACAAACGCGCGGATCACCACAATCGCCACGACAAAGGAGACGGTAAAGCCGATGGCGATCTCGTTCCAGCCGACCGGCCCGAGACCGGCGGCGAGCGCCGTGCGATTGTCCAGCAGTTCCAGGGTGGTCGCCCCCAGCATCGTCGGCACGGCGAGGAAGAAGCTGAATTCGGCCGCCGTGCGCCGCTCGATGCCCATCGCCAGCGCGCCCATGATCGTCGCGCCCGAACGGCTGATGCCGGGGATCATCGAGATGCATTGGAACAGGCCGACGCCCAGCGCCTGGCGGGCGGGCAGCTGGGCGATGCCGCTTGCCGGGCCGGGCTTGGCCCAGCGCTCGATGGCGATGATGGCGATGCCGCCGGCGATCAGCGCCCAGGCGACCACCATCGGGCTGCCGAGCATGACGTCGATATAGTCCTTGAGCGCGAGGCCGAGCACCGCCGAGGGCAGGAAAGCGATCAGCAGATTGCGCACGAACCGGATGCTCATCGGATCGAGCCGCAGCAACCCCCAACCAACCGCCCAGAACGTCCGCCAATATTGCACCACCACCGCCAGGATCGCACCAAGCTGAATGACGATGTTGAACACCTTCCACTGCTCGGCGTCATAGCCGAAGATTTCCGCCGCCAGGATCAGGTGTCCGGTCGAGGAAACCGGGATGAATTCCGTGAGCCCCTCGACAATGCCGAGCAGTATGGCGGTGAGGGTGAGGGTCATAGGTTGACGGTGATGGCGGGCGAGCGAACCAAGTCAAGCAGCGCTGGGCCCGCCGGGGCGCTTATCACCAGATGCGCACGCGCTTGTCCGGCGGCAGGTAAAGCCTGTCGCCTGGCCGTACTCCGAACGCCTCGTACCATTCGTCGAAATTGCGCACGATGCCGTTGATCCGGTATTTCGGCGGCGCGTGCGGATCGGTCACCAGCAACTGGCGAGCGACCGGCTCGCGCGATTTCGTGCGCCAGGCCTGTGCCCAGGACAAGAAAAAGCGCTGATCGCCCGTATAGCCGCCGATCACCGGTGCCGACTTGCCGCCAAGCGACAGTTGGTAGGCGCGGTAGGCCAGGCTCAGCCCGCCCAGATCGCCGATGTTTTCGCCCAGGGTCAGCGCGCCATTGACGCAAGTCTTGCCCGCGTCGAACGGACAGAAGGCGGAGTATTGCTCGACCAGCTTGCCGGTCAGCGCCTCGAAGGCTGCCTTATCGGCCAAGGTCCACCAATCGCGCAAATTGCCGGCGCCATCGGATTTGGCGCCCTGGTCGTCGAAGCCGTGACCCAGCTCATGGCCGATCACCGCACCGATCGCGCCATAATTGACCGCCGGGTCGGCCGACAGGTTGAAGAAAGGCGGCTGCAGGATTGCCGCCGGGAACACCACCTCGTTGAAGGTTGGGTTGTAATAGGCATTCACCGTCTGCGGCAGCATAAACCACTCGGCGCGGTCGACCGGCTGGTCGAGACGGGCGAGCTGATAGTCGAGGCTCCATTTGCCCGCAGCGATCTGGTTGGCGAGCGACGCGCTCGGCGAGATGACCAGGCCGTCATAGGCCTTGAATGTTTCTGGTCCTCCGATCTTGGGGGTAAAGGCATTGAGCTTGGCTTCGGCCTCCGCCCGGGTCGCCGGACCCATCCATTTAAGTTCGGCGAGATTGGCCGCCATCGCCTTGCGCAGATTGCCGACCAGCTGCGCCATCGCCGCCTTGTTCGCGGCCGGAAAATAGCGCTCGGCGTAGACCTGGCCCAGCAGCTCGCCAATTTGGCCTTCGACCGCGCTGATCCCCCGCTTCCACCGGGCCCGCTGCTGCGGCTGGCCGCTCAGGACCGTGCCGTAGAACGCGAAATGGGCGTCATCGATGTCTTTGGGCAGGAACGCGGCCTGATCGCTGAGGAATTGGGCGGTGAGCCAGGCCTGCCAGCTGGCGAGCGGCGCCGTCTCGACCAGCTTCATCGTCGCCGGCACGCCGCCGCCGAGCTTTGCCGCCATTTCCGGGGTAATCTTCGCCGCCGCCAGTTCTTCAGCCGTCGGCGGCACCTGTGCGACGATGGCATAGC
This sequence comes from Novosphingobium sp., assembly GCA_031420935.1. Lineage (GTDB taxonomy): Bacteria > Pseudomonadota > Alphaproteobacteria > Sphingomonadales > Sphingomonadaceae > Novosphingobium. The sequence goes on from JANONQ010000590.1 coordinate 4,051, forward strand.
TGGCCCTGCCGGCACCCAGTTCGCGAATGAAATTCCCGATCGATCCGCCTGGTGCGAGTGCGTTGAGTTCTGAGAGTGACAGCTTGTTGTAGGTGAGGTCGCGGTTGCGCAGCAGGGTGCGATCCCACATCGCACGGGCCATTCCGGTTTCCAGTGCGAGCACGGACCGGGCGGCGGCGGGTGCATCGGAATAGCCTGCCTTGCCCAGCAGCAGCGTCAAGTAATCGAGATATTTCGCCCGGATTTCACTATAGCGGGGATTATCGACGAGGTAATAATCGCGGTCGGGCAAACCCAGACCGGCCTGCCCGAGATAGAGCGCATAGCGCGTGCTTTGCTTCTCGTCGGCATCGACCGATGCGCCGAGCGGCGAGGCAAACCCCGGCGCGGCGAACAGCGCCAGCAGTTCGCCTCGCGTGTTCGCCGCGGCAATCCGGTCGAGATAGGGCCGTGCCGGAGTAAGCCCCGCCGCCTCGATTCCCGCCGTATCCATATAGGCCGAATAGGCGGCGGCAATCCGCGCATTCGGCGACCCTTCCGGCCATTGTCGCGCTGCCAGCTCCTCGAGAATCCCGCGCAGCCGCTCGTCCGATTGATCGCTCAAAGTGCTGAAAGCGCCGATCCGCGATTTGTCGGCGGGCAGTTCGGTGGTGCTTTCCCACTTGCCGTTGACGTAGCGGTCGAAGTCGTCGCCGGGTCTGGCGGTCTTATCGATGTAGGTCGTCTGGATGCCGAACTGGCCCCAGTTCTCACTATCCTGTTCGGCGGCGACTGCCGTTGCGGTCAGGCCAAACGCGGCCAGGGCGAGAGAAAACGAGACGGCGCGGTGCCGGAAAACATAGCGCGGCATGGATACTCCAATTTCGGCGCGGCGGGATGGCGGTTTCACTATAGCGAGTGCGGCAACTTAAAGTTCGCTGAACTGCGCGCGGATATCATTCCGCCGCAACGCTCTGCCGGTCGTCAAACTGCAGCGCCGCCAGCCGCGCGTAGAGACCGCTATTTCGCACCAGCGCATCATGCGTGCCCTGCTCGACGATGCGGCCGCGGTCCAGGACGATAATGCGGTCCGCCTGGCGCACGGTGGCGAGACGGTGGGCGATGACCAGGGTAGTGCGGCTGGCCATCAGCCGGTCGAGCGCGTCCTGCACCAGCCGTTCGCTTTCGGCATCGAGCGCGCTGGTCGCCTCATCGAGCAGCAGGATCGGCGCATCGCGCAGCAGCGCGCGGGCAATCGCCATGCGCTGGCGCTGGCCGCCGGACAGCCGTGATCCGTCCTCGCCGAGGAAGGTGGCAAGGCCGTCGGGGAGTTCGCGCAGGAAATCCTCGGCATGGGCGGCGCGCGCCGCGTCCCAGATCGCCTCGTCGCTCGCGTCCCAATTGCCGTAGCGCAGATTGTCGCGGGCATCGGCAGCGAACAGCACGCCGTCCTGCGGCACCAGCGCGAAACGGCGGCGGATGTCGGCGGGGTCGGCCGAGGTGAGCGGCACCCCGTCGAGCTTGATCGTCCCGGCCTGCGGATCGTAGAAACGTTCGGCCAGCTGAAACAGGGTCGATTTGCCGGCGCCCGACGGCCCGACAATCGCGACCATCTCGCCCGGTTCCACTGTCAGCGAGAAATCGACCAGCGCGGCCACTTCCGGCCGCGAGGGATAGCGGAAAGTGACATGATCGAACGCCAGCTGACCGCGCGGCGGCTGCGGCAGGGCAACCGGCCGGGCCGGCGGGGCGATGGCCGGCTTTTCATTGAGCAGCTCGTTAAGCCGGCTGGCAGCGCCAGCCCCGCGCACCAGATCACCGTAAACTTCGGTGAGCGAACCGAACGCGCCTGCGACCAGCCCGCCGGTAATGACGAATGCCGCGATGGTACCGCCGCTGATCGTCCCGGTCGCCACGCCCAGCGCGCCCTGCCACATCAGCAGGGTGATCGACCCAAAGATCACCATGATGACAATCGCGGTCATGACCGAGCGGATCATGATGCGCCGCCGGGCGACCGCGAATGTCCGTTCCACGGCAATGCCAAAGCGCTCGCTCTCGCGCCGTTCCTGGTTGAACGCCTGCACCACTTTCACCGCGCCAAGCACTTCGGCGACCATCGCGCCGATATCGGCGACGCTGTCCTGGCTAGTGCGCGAAACACTGCGCAACCGGCGGCCGAAGAGGGTCAACGGCAGAATGACGAGCGGTATGGCCGCCACCAGCCCCAGCGTCAATTTGGGCGCCAGAGTGAAGAGATAGGCGACCCCGCCCACTGCCAGGATTGCATTGCGCAGCGCCACCGAGACCGTGGTGCCGACGACCTGCTCGATCAGGCTGGTGTCCGCGGTCATCCGTGAGGAGATTTCCTTGGGGCTGTTGTCCTCAAAGAAGCTCGGCGCGAGGCGCAGCAGGTTGTTCTGCACGGCGAGGCGGATATCGGCGACAACCCGTTCGCCCAGCCAAGATACCGCATAGAACCGCACGGCCGTGCCAATTGCCAGGACCGCGACAATAACCAGCAGATACTGAAACCACCGGGCGATATCTTCGGGATTGCCGCCGCTGGCGAATCCTCGGTCTATGATCAGGCGGAAGCCCGAGGGGATGGCGAGGGTGGCCGAGGCCGTGACCAACAGCGCAGCGCCCGCGGTCGCCACCCGGCCAGGATAAGCTGCCGCCGCCTTCCAGATCATCCGTAACGGACCAAGGCTGCGGACGGGCTTGGCCTCTGCGGCTGCGACTTGGGTTACATCGTCGATCTCGGCATTCATCTCGCGCCCCTAGCGCAGGCACAGGTCCGGGCAAAGCGGCAAACCGCGCGTCTGCAACGGGCAAGTTTGAGTGAGTTAACAATATCGACAATTGCCCGTGATAGCCCTATATGGAATTCACGCAAAAGTTCCTCGGAATGGCCATATTTTTGGGCAATCTGGCGCGTTTCGCGCCCAAGCCATTGGCAAAATGTTGAAGGAGCACCTAATCTGATTTTTCGGCGCGGGTGTTGGTGAATGAAAGTGAAACGACGTGAACTGATCACTGGTGGGTTGGCGGCAGGTGCGCTCTGCGCCGTGCCGGCGCGTGCCGGTGCTCAGGCGCTGACGCAGGCATTCGATCTGGCCTTTGCCCGACCGTCGTCGAATACGCCCTATGAGCGCCGACTCGGGGAAATCGCCCGGCGCGAGCGTGACCGTGCGGGATCGAAGCTGTGGCGCAAGGACATTGTCGGCATTGCCGATTATGCCCGGCCATCGTCACTTCCCCGCCTCCATTTCGTCAACATGGACAGCGGCAAGGTGCGCTCCTTCCTGGTCGCCCATGGCAAGGGTTCGGATCCCGAGCATGATGGCTGGCTCAAACATTTCTCCAATTACCCGGGATCGGAAGCCACCTCGCGCGGCAGCTATCTGACCTGCGAGTGGTATAATGGCAAATACGGCACGTCGATCCGTCTGGTCGGGCTCGACGCCGATAATTCCACGGCGCTTAACCGCGCCATCGTGATGCACGGGGCCGCCTATGTCGATGCCGCGATGATCGAAAAATTCGGCAAAATTGGCCGCTCGCAAGGCTGCTTCGCGATGGCACCTGCCGACTTTAATGAGGCGCTGTGGCACCTGTCGGGCGGGCGCCTGCTCTACGCGGACCGGATCGGAATGGTGTAAACGCTGCCGCAGTCGCGGCGATTTGCATCACGCCTGAGCTTGCGAAAGCGGCTACATCACAACGGATTGTCCAGCCTGATGATCGCCTCATTGCTGGTGCGCTGGCCGGTTTTAAGCTGGCGCGGCTGTTCGAAACTGGCGATAACCGGTGCATCGCGGCCATAGATATCGTTGAACGCGGTCAGCTTGCCGGTAATATCCTGCGCCATGGTGAAATAGGTGATGTAGACCGGGAACGTCCTGGTCATCGGCACCTTCGTGTACTTGCCTGAAAGTGCATGCTGCACCGCCAGCTCCGGGGTCAGCTCGGCGCCCAGGATGGCCATCGTCATTCCCAGTTCCTGCGCCCGTTCGGTGCGGATGCAACCGTGGCTGAAGGCGCGCACCGGGGCATTGAACAGGTGACGCGAGGGTGTGTCGTGCAGGTAGATCGCATGCGGATTAGGCATGTCGATCTTCATCAGGCCCAGCGAATTGTTCTTGCCCGGCTGCTGCACCACGGTGATCATGCCGTCGGTGCCGGCGCGGGTTACCACATAGCCCTCACGCCGCGCCGCTGCGGGATTACGGATGAGCCGCGCGCCCAATCCCTCGCCAACGACGATCGACTGCGGCACTGTCCAGGTGGGATTAAACACCACTGCCCTGACCTGCTCGGCAAGTTGCGGCGTTGCAGTCTTGCCCGGCTTGCCGACGATCGTGCGATAGCTGCGCACGATGCGGTCGTTGGTTGCCAGCCGCAGCTGGAATTCGGGCACATTGGTGTGCAGATAGAGCGCGCCCAGATCGCGCGGCAACCAACGCCAGCGGTCCATATTGGCGCGGATCACCGCGCGCTTGGTCTTTGCCTCGGCAGGCGAGACAGCGAGCGCGGTTCTCAGGGCCTGATAGTCGCGATTGGTCGGCGCCAGCCCGGCAAGCACGCCGGCGACGTCATGGGTATCGAGCGCCCGCGCCATCAGCGCCGGCGTTGGCGTGACATCGACATCGGGATCGACCGCAAACCACTGGACCCGCGCCGGCATTGGCGTGCGGCCATCGCGCAAATCCTCGGCAAGCCAGGCAAACGACGTGCTCGCTACCTCGTCCAGCTCCGGGCCCGGCCCCGCGTCGATTGCATCGCGCAGCGCACCGGGAAGATAATCGGCCGGGATCAACCCGTCTTCATCGATATGGGCAATCACGCCAAGCAGCGCCTCGGCATCGCCCAGCGACCAGGGCATGATTGGCTCGGGCACTGGCAAGGGGGGCGGTGCGGGCTGACCGGTAATATCGGAACCAGCTGCCGGCGGCAGTACAATCACCGGAACGGGGGCGACCGGAACCGGGGCGGCGGTGGGCGGGGTACCGCTCTCCGGCTGGCGCGGGGCCGCGCTGAGCGAGACCGGCGCTATCGCTAGCGCCAGCACTGCTGCTGCCATCATGCCGCCCTGCGATAGTCGCGCGCGTAGCTGCTGTGTCATCCCTGAAAGCTCCAACGCGGCAATACTCTTCGCCGCTTGCGGCCAGACATCTGCCCGTTTCTTTCCCCGCCATCAAGCATCACGCCTGTCCCTGACCTGAACTTGCAAACAGGTGACGCAATCGCGCAACAGCGGGTAAGGCGAATCGAATGTTGCGCACCCATCCGAGCCTGCCTTTCCTTTCCGCCGCCACTGGCATTGCCACCTTCAGCGCAATGGACGCGGTGATGAAAGCGGCGTCGATCGAGGCCGGGGTGTATACTGCGTTGTTCCTGCGCTGCGCTTGCGGCACGCTGCTGATGATGCCGATCTGGGCGCTTACCGGACCGCGCTGGCCGCGCCGCGACGCCGTGAAAGTTCACCTGCTGCGCTCTTCCGTTGTCACGGGAATGGCGCTGCTGTTCTTCTGGGGGCTGGTGCGGATCCCGATTGCCGAGGCTATCGCGCTGTCCTTCATTGCCCCGCTGATCGCGTTATATCTGGCCGCAGTGCTGCTCGACGAGAAAATTCAGCCCAAGGCGGTGATTGCGTCGCTACTTGGTCTGGGCGGGGTGCTGGTGATTGCGACCGAGCGGCTCGCCAGCGGCACGCTGGACCCGCGCTCGGCCTGGGGCATCGCCGCGGTGCTGACCTCGGCAGTGCTCTATGCCTGGAACCTGATCCTTCAGCGCCAGCAAGCGCAGCTCGCCAGCCCGCAGGAGATCGCGCTGTTCCAAAACTTGCTGGTTGCCGCGATCCTCAGCCTCGCGGCCCCCTGGCTGCTCACCTGGCCAAGCCCCGGAGCTTTGCGCGATATCGTCAGCGCCGCCTTCCTCGCCGTCATATCGCTGATGCTGCTAAGCTGGGGCTATGCCCGGGCAGAAGCGCAGGCCCTGGTGCCGGTCGAATATAGCGGCTTCATCTGGGCGGCTTTGCTCGGTTATCTGATGTTCGGCGAACTCGTTACCTGGGCGACCTTGGTCGGCGTCATCCTGATCGTCATCGGTTGCTGGATTGCCGCTCGGAAACCGACCGAACAGACCGCCCTCTAGAGCTTGACCTCAGGCACCCAAACGCGCATCGGCGGCGCCGACGAATCCGTTTCCGCAATGCAGCATTGCTCTGCAATTCGGGAGCCCGCACAATAAGGAACAGGCCGCATGACCCAGGTCGGACAGGACACGCTCGCAACCCGCAGCACGATGACCGTGGCAGGCCGCCCGTTCGCCTATTACTCGCTGAAGAAGGCGGGCGCGAAGCTGGGCGATGTCTCCCGCCTGCCGTTCTCGATGAAGGTTCTGCTGGAAAACCTGCTGCGCTTTGAGGACGGCGGCTTCACCGTGTCCACCGCCGACATCCAGGCGCTGGTCGATTGGCAAAAGAACCCCCGGGAATCGCAGAACGAAATCCAGTACCGCCCCGCGCGCGTGCTGATGCAGGACTTCACCGGCGTGCCCTGCGTGGTCGATCTTGCGGCAATGCGCGACGCGATCGCCAAGCTTGGCGGTGATACCAGCAAGATCAACCCGTTGGTCCCGGTGCATCTGGTGATCGACCATTCGGTGATGGTCGACGAATTCGGCCATCCCAAGGCGTTCGAGCAGAATGTCGAGATCGAATATCAGCGCAATATGGAGCGCTACGACTTCCTCAAATGGGGTTCGAAGTCGCTCGACAATTTCTACGCCGTCCCGCCAGGCACCGGTATCTGCCACCAGGTTAACCTCGAGAACATCGCCCAGACGGTGTGGACCAGCGCCGATCCTTCCGGCGCGATGGTCGCCTATCCCGACACCTGCGTCGGCACCGACAGCCACACCACCATGATCAACGGCCTTGGCGTGCTTGGCTGGGGCGTCGGCGGGATCGAAGCCGAGGCGGCAATGCTCGGCCAGCCAGTTTCGATGCTGGTTCCCGAAGTGGTCGGCTTCAAGCTGATCGGCGCGCTGCAGGAAGGCGTCACCGCCACTGACTTGGTGCTCACCGCGACCCAGATGCTGCGAACCAAGGGCGTCGTCGGGCGGTTCGTCGAATATTACGGCGAGGGCCTTGCCACGCTCTCCCTTGCCGACCGCGCGACGCTAGCCAACATGGCGCCTGAATACGGCGCGACCTGCGGCTTTTTCGGGGTGGACGACAAGACGCTGGAATATCTGCGCCTCACCGGCCGCGACGAAGACCAGGTCGCGCTGGTCGAAGCCTACTCCCGCGAGCAAGGCCTGTGGATCGACCCGTCGGCCCCGGAGCCGATCTTCACCGATACGCTCGAGCTGGATATGGCCACGGTGGTCCCCTCGCTCGCCGGGCCGAAGCGGCCGCAGGACAAGGTGGCGCTCACCGAGGTTGACGATGTGTTCAACGCCGATCTTGCCAGCCTTTACAACAAAGTTGCCCAGCGCGTGCCGGTGACCGGCAAGATACACGACATCGGCGACGGCGACGTGGTTATCGCGGCCATCACCAGCTGCACCAACACCTCCAATCCGGGGGTAATGATCGCCGCCGGCCTCGTCGCCAAGAAAGCCAACGCGCTAGGCCTGAAGCCCAAGCCTTGGGTCAAGACCAGTCTCGCCCCCGGCAGTCAGGTGGTGACGGACTATTTCAACAAGTCAGGGCTGACCGAGCATCTGGACGCTATCGGGTTCAACCTGGTCGGCTACGGCTGCACCACCTGCATCGGCAATTCCGGGCCGCTGGCCGAGCCAATCAGCGCCGCGATCAACGCCAACAACATCGTCGCCGCATCGGTCATCTCGGGCAACCGCAACTTCGAAGGCCGGGTCTCGCCCGATGTGCGGGCGAACTTCCTCGCCTCGCCGCCACTGGTGGTTGCTTATGCGCTGAAGGGAACGGTCACCGAGAACTTCACCACCACCCCGATCGGCAAGGGCAGTGATGGGAGTGACGTGTATCTGCGCGATATCTGGCCGACCAACGAGGAAGTGTCCGCCACCATCGCGCTCTGCGTCGATCGCAGTATGTTCCAGGCGCGCTATGCCGAGGTCTATAAGGGCGACGCGCATTGGCAGGCGATCGATGTCACCGGCAGTGAAACCTACAGCTGGCGTGCCGGTTCGACCTATATCGCCAACCCGCCCTATTTCGACGGTATGAGCATGACCCCGGCGGCGGTGCAGGACATTATCGAGGCCAAGCCGCTCGCCATCCTGGGCGATTCGATCACCACCGATCACATCAGCCCCGCCGGCAACATCAAAGCCGACAGCCCGGCCGGCAAATATCTGCTGGATCACCAGGTCGCCAAGGCCGACTTCAACTCCTACGGCGCGCGGCGCGGCCATCACGAGGTAATGATGCGCGGCACCTTCGCCAATATCCGCATCAAGAACGAGATGGTCCCGGGGGTCGAAGGCGGCATGTCCTGCGTCGACGGCGACGTCATGTCGATCTACGACGCGGCGATGACGCACAAGGCCAATGGTACGCCGCTGGTGGTGGTCGCAGGCAAGGACTACGGCACCGGCTCCAGCCGCGACTGGGCCGCTAAAGGAACAAAGTTGCTTGGCGTGCGGGCGGTGATCGTCGAAAGCTTCGAGCGCATCCACCGCTCGAACCTGGTCGGCATGGGCGTCTTGCCGCTGCAGTTCACCAATGGCGACACCCGCCAAAGCCTCGGCCTGACTGGCGACGACAGTTTCACCATCCGCGGCGTTGCCAGCCTCAAGCCGCGCCAGGATGTGGAAGTCGAGGTCACCCGCAAGGACGGCTCGACGTTTAGCTTCAGCGCGCTGTGCCGTATCGATACCGCCAATGAGGCCGAATATTTCATGAACGGCGGCATTCTGCATTATGTGCTGCGGAAGTTGGCGGCCTGAACCCGGCCGCATGACAGTAGCTATCGAGATCGCCGGATGGGCAGCCGCGCTGCTCATCCTGGTTTCTTATATACTGGTCTCGACCGGCAAGCTTTCGGGCCAGTCGGTCGCATTCCAGTGGCTCAATGTCGCCGGTTCGCTGGGTTTTGTGGTCAACAGCGGTTATCACGGGGCAATCCCGTCTACCGCGCTCAATGTGGTGTGGTGCGCCGTCGGTCTGGCGACGCTGTGGACCTTGCGCCGGCGGGCCTAGAGCAAGCTGCGTCTGACCGGCGCGGTTGCCGCCATTCGGAAAATGGGCGGCCCTGAAGCCGCCCTTCCCCCCGTTTAGCCTGCTTAAAAGAAACTGCGGGTCAAGCGGGCTTCCGCGCGGGCCGGCGCAGTGCGAACAATGCCGCAGCCGCTGCGCCGAACAGTAGGAGCATCGGCGGGGTCGGCACTTCGTTGCCGCCGGTCGAGCTGCTGCCCGTCGAACCGCTGGATGTCGAACTGCCGCCCGTCGAACCGCCAGAAGTAGAACTGGAGGTGGAAGACGAACCCGACGACGAGGACGATGTGGAGGAACTGGTGGAGGATGAGGAGCTCGTCGAAGATGAGGTCGATGACGAACTGCTGCTGGTCACATTGCCTGAGCTGGTCGAGACATTTCCTGAACTCGAACTTACATTTCCGGACGAACTTGAGACGTTGCCCGAAGACGTCGAGACGTTACCCGATGAGCTGGACACGTTGCCGGATGAACTCGAAACATTGCCCGAGGATGTCGAAGTCGATGTCGAAACCCCGCCGGTGCTGGTCGATACGCCGCCCGTCGACGTTGAAGACGACGTCGATACACCGCCCGTCGAAGTCGATATTCCGCCGGTAGTGGTCGAACTGGCGATGCCCCCCGTCGAAGTCGATACCCCGCCAGTGGTGGTCGAGCTGGTGATGCCGCCGCTCGAC
>JANONQ010000591.1:0-2998 GCA_031420935.1 Novosphingobium sp.
AAGGCGCCCGCCGGCGACATGATGTAGGCGACACGCCGGCCCTTGCGTCGGCAAGGACTTCCCGCCTTGGAAAGCAACGAGCTTTGATCGTTCTCTAGCAGAACGGTCGCTGTGCCGGGTGGCCCCTGATTGCCTGGAGGCGGACGGCATGGCAATATCAGCTTCCTCCCCGAACAGATGCTGTGCCCATGTCGCTATCCTCCGCCCCTCTGCCGTCCGGCCCAATTTGCCCAGCCGGTATTGATCATATTGTGCTGCGCGTCCGCGATGTCCCCAGCATGATCGCCTTCTATGTCTCAGTGCTGGGTCGCGTGCTGGAATGGGAGCGTCCCGACCTCGGCCTTGTCCATTTGCGGGCCGGAACCGCGCTAATCGATCTGGTCGATATTGCCGGGCCCTTGGGGCGTCAGGGTGGCCGCGCGCCAGGGGCGAAAGGCCGAAATCTCGACCATGTCTGCCTGGCGCTTGCCCATTTTGATGAGCGGGCGATCCGCGCACATCTTGATCGCCACTGCGCCCGGCCCAGCGATACGGCTCAACGCTACGGCGCCAGCGGCATGGGGCCATCGCTCTATCTCCATGACCCGGAAGGCAACGTGGTTGAGCTGAGAGGTCCGGGCGACGGCAGCCGCGCCGTCGAAGATACCAAAGCCACCTGACAGTTTATGCTAAGCAACGGCTCTCGGTTTTGCAGGTCGGTGCCCAATTCAACTAGCCCCGTCCGGACGTCCACGAGAATCGGCTAATCAATGCGAAACACGATACCGATATTGGCAGCCGAGGAGACCGGACAGATTTTCTGCCGCGCGCGAAGGAGGGTTGGGGCTTCATCTTCGTTCCTTCGTCACTACGACGAAGCCCCAACCCTCCTTAAATCACAATCTCAAATCTGTGCCATAGGTGCTGACGGCGGACACCGCAGACGCCATTCATATCTGGGCGGCATCAGTCCGTTCGCATTCGAGGTCAAGGTGGCGCAATGAGATAGGTGACCGGCACAAAACCGTTACAAGTCCAGACCTTCGCGCCGTTGCTGCTCGTTTTCGAGCGCGGGACCGAGCAGCCCGTAGCTCGCTGTGCAGCTTCTTGCTTGACGTCAACATAGCCCCACTCCATTGATACTGACCATGTGGGTTCGGGGTCAATCCGATTTATCAATGAGCCGGCGTCTCATAGCGTGCCGCTGGGTAAGGCGGCACCCCGACGCGTTTCCGAGAGTGGGTCCGAAAGCACCTTGCCCCTCGAATTGGCAAAGCGGCCGAGTGACCCAGTCGGAGGGAGGTACAATGCGTCAGTCGGTAGAGAAGATTGCTCCAGTCCGTGGCTTGGTGCCGCTTCCATGATCACGCTTCACTACACAGCCACTGCAAACGGGCTCAAAGCTGCGATTGCACTCGAGGAAATGGGGCTTGAATACCAGGTCATAGATTATCCCTTGTTCGAGGGCCGGCATCTCACTCCCGAGTTTCGAAGATTGAACCCGAACTGCAAGCTGCCCCTCATCGTCGACGATGAGTCGGGGGCTGGCGCGGAACCAATGATCATCTTCGAAACTGGAGCAATACTATTATATTTAGCTGACAAGACCGGGCTCTTCATGCCGAAAGATGGTCCCGCCCGTTGGGAAGTCGTAAAGTGGTTGATCTGGCAGGTCGCCGGCCACGGTCCGATGAATGGCCAGGCACACCACTTTCTGCGCTATGCTCCCGAGGGCGAGGATTACGCCATTGCTCGGTACGTCAACGAAGCCACGCGATTATTGAACGTGCTCGAGTATCGCCTGAGGGATTCAAACTACCTCGGCGGCGAGCAATATAGCATCGCCGATATCGCGGCGTGGCCCTGGGTGCAGGCAAGTTGGTTGCTCGGCATAGATCTGGCGTCGTTCCTAATGGTCTCGCGGTGGTCCGAAGCGATTTCAGCAAGAGACGCGGTCATTCGAGCTACCATGTCGCCCACGACCGGCATTCCATCGGGGAACACGCAGTACCGGGCGCGCCTCACGGATGAGCAATGGTCAAACCTGTTTGGGGCGAATCTCCACATGGCAGCAACCCTTCGCTGATTGTCTCGGGACACCCTGCCTCACGCATCCGATTGGCGGATGGCGGCAACGATTTCGTCCTGCTGGTCTGGTGTGGTTCCGTGGGAGCAGGATCTGGTCGGCGCGTCGCGATATTCGGCTAGGTCACCTACCGGACTGCGGTTCCGGCCCGGTCGCTTGCTCATGATTCCTCCTGTGACGCAGCCATTCTGGCTGCCTTCAGGCCGGCAATCCACTCATCCGGCTGTTCAAGTTCCGGAGCCACCTCTTGGCCTGGCCCAAGCCGACGCGAGGGTCCAAGATTTGGCCGGGCAAGATCAGACGTTGAGACAATCAACGCGACGCCATGATCTATTCGCTCCTTAATTTAGCTTGCGTCGAAAGCGACTTGGTCGCGGCTTTTCAAGCTCAGGATTGCGCACTTTGAATCCAGTCCCACGGTTGCCGGGCCGAAGCTCTCGATCTGCAGCGCTCATGATCAAACTTGTTCCGCGTCCGCACTGGCGAACAGCCTTGCGCTGATCCCGCTTAGCGTCCAGTTGGTAAAGTATGCAGGCTGCAGGTGGATTGCCGGGACTGTGGACGCGTGGCGAAGCTGGACGCGCGGGCGATCACCGATCAGTGTATCAAGCAGGGCTGGAGCCGCGATATCGGCCAGGTCGAGCGGCGACTGCGATGCAGCCACTGCGGATCGCGCAATGTCCGATGCGGGCCGGCGTTTGGCGATCCAGTAAGTTCCTAGCGATTTATAGTGCTTCCAACCGCCGTAGCTCTGCGGGGCCGGTCGGCGCGTCAGCCGTAATCTTTCCAGTCGATGAGAATCCCCTCGTCGCTGAAGGTCATCACCGAGCACAACCTGATGCGCAGCGTCTCGCCCTTCGCTGCGTAGCCCGCAAAGTCATCCATCGCCGTCCCTCCCCAATATCCCTCGCGAACGACGATATTGCCGCAGAC
>JANONQ010000592.1:0-1941 GCA_031420935.1 Novosphingobium sp.
CGCGGGAAAAGCTGATGAAGAAGAAGTCGCCGAACCGCGCCAGCCGCGGGACATGGACCATCTGCTTTTGCGGATCGGTCTTGAAATCCTCGGGATAGCCCGAGCTGCCCGGCAGGCTCATCAGATGACCGTCGGAGCCAAAGGTCCAGCCATGATACATGCACATGAACGCGGGTGACTTGCCCTTGCGCTCGCGGCAGACCAGTGTGCCGCGATGGGGACAACTGTTGAGCAAGGCGGTAAACTTGCCCTCCTTGTCACGGGTAAACAGGATCGGTCGACGCGCGACGGTGCGAGTCAGAAAATTGCCGGGTCCGGGCAGTTCCGAAGCATGGCCAAGGTAGAGCCAGCAGCGCCCGAAGATCGCCGCATATTCGCGCTCAAACACATCGCGGCTCGTGAAGGCCGCACGCGGCACGAGGAAACGGCCCCCTCCCGTATCATCGACGATCCGCGGCATTTCCACAATCGCATCCTCCGCTACGTCCGGGCGCTTTACAAGAAACCGTGCAAACGCTATGTAAGTTGAAGTTGGAACCCTTGTCAATTGACTGCTAGAGCTGGCTGCATGAGCTGACAAAATAGCTTGTTGGGGAGGATAGATTGTTCGGGAATTTGGAACAAGCTGCGAAGCTGCTGCGAGATGCCTATTCCTCCGGCACAGTCCCGCCACTGCGTGAGCATCTCGGTTCTTTCGATGCCGAGGGCGCCTATACCGTTCAAGAGATCAACACCCGTTTCTGGGAAGCACAGGGACGGCGAATTATCGGGCGCAAGGCCGGGCTGACGGCGAAGGCGGTGCGAACGCAACTTGGTGTCGATCAGCCCGATTTTGGCGTGCTGTTCGACGACATGGCGGTGGCCGACGGCGGTTCTCTCGATCCCGTACGGGCGATCCAGCCTAAAGCTGAAGCCGAGATTGCCTTCGTCCTTGGGGCGGACCTGCCAAGCGAAGATACCACGCCCGAAATGGTCGCGGCGGCCGTTGCCACGGTTCATGCCGCGATCGAAATCGTCGATAGCCGCATTGCCGACTGGAAGATCACGTTCGCCGATACTGTGGCGGATAATGGCTCCTCGGCTTTTTTCGTGCTGGCTGAAAAGGGAAAGCCGCTCGCCGGTCTCGACTTGTTCACCTGCGGCATGGTGCTGGAAATCAACGGCGCGATTGTTTCGCTTGGCGCGGGTGCGGCGGCACTCGGCCATCCCCTCAACGCGGCGGCCTGGCTGGCGCGAACGCTGGCGAGGCGAGGCGAGCCGCTCAAGGCAGGCGACATTCTGCTCACAGGCGCGCTTGGTCCGATGGTTGCCCTGAATCCCGGTGACCACGTTCGCGCTGTGGTCGGCGGGTTGGGTGAAGCCAGTTTCAGGTTTGCGAAGACTTGAGCGTTATGGTCAGACTTACCTCGCTCGATCCTGGTCCGGCGGGCAAAGCGTGAACCAGCCCACGCCGGAACAGCAGCGACTGGTCCAGGACGCTGCTCGCGCCTTGGGGCGGGCGGGGCTGGTCCACGCTTTCGGCCATTGCAGCATTCGCCTCGACGCAGCGCATTTTCTCGTCTGCGCTCCGCGCCCACTCGAACTTGTCGGAGCCGCGCCAGGGACGGCCTGCGCCATTACGGGCAAGCTACCCGAGGGCGTTCTGGGTGAGGTGCGTATCCACCAGCAGGTCTACGCCCGGAGAGCCGATGTCGGCGCGATATGCCGGATCATGCCGCCGGCGCTGATGGCGCTTTCGACGCAGGGGATCGTCCCGCGCCCGCGGCACGGCATCGGCGCCTATTTCGACAAGCTGCCGCTCTGGCCCGATCCGCGTCTGCTGCGCGACGATGCGGCGGCTGCGGCGCTGGCTGTCATGCTAGGCGATGCTCCGGCCATTGTCATGCGCGGCAACGGTGCGGTTGTGGTAGCGCCGACCATGCCGCAGGCCGCGACACTGGC
>JANONQ010000593.1:0-2230 GCA_031420935.1 Novosphingobium sp.
GAAGGTCTGCCGGGCCGTGCGCCCAGGCCGCATGTAGGGGTGGAAGATCAGCCCAGTGTCCATCGCCATGTCAAAACATCCCGTCAAATCCGCTTAAGCCAGCTGGCTTAAATGACCCAGCCAGGCCAAGCGGTCAACCAAAAGAAGCATCATTACGAAATCTTCGCCGATTTTGTGATCACGCATTTTCGCTGATGGAAGTGGCAGGCCGGCTACACTGCCGCCGGCACAGCCTCAGCTTCTTCGATTTCCTCAAGCGACGGCGATGCCAACGAGGTGTCGCCCGCCGTCATCCCGCCATCGACCGCAATCACCTGCCCGGTGACATATCCGGCCTCATCCGAGAGCAGAAAAGCAACGACCCGTGCGATATCCATCGGGACCCCGAACCGGCCCATCGGCGTGCGCCGCAAAATCGCCTCGGCGTAGCGCGGGACCTTGAGCACCCGATCGGTCATCCCCGTCTCGATATAGCCGGGGCTGACTGCGTTTACCCTGACACCCTGCACCGCCAGTTCGACAGCCATCGCGCGCGTCAGCATCGCGACGCCGCCCT
Source organism: Novosphingobium sp. (assembly GCA_031420935.1). Lineage (GTDB taxonomy): Bacteria > Pseudomonadota > Alphaproteobacteria > Sphingomonadales > Sphingomonadaceae > Novosphingobium. Next base: position 557 of record JANONQ010000593.1, read on the forward strand.
TGGAAGCGATGTACGGGGCCAGGTTGGGTGCCGCGAAATGCGCCATTACCGACGCGATGTTGACGATTGCGCCGCGTCCGCCGTGCAATTGCTGCACGAACAATTGCGACATCATCATCGTGCCGGTGAGGTTGGTGTCGATCACCTTGCGCCACGCCGCCAGATCCAGATCGACCACGGCTGCGCGGTGGGCGCAGCCGGCGCTGTTGACCAGCCCGCTTGCCCGGCGGCCGGCGCTTCCCAGCCCTTCCATCAGTGCGGCGCAGGACTGCGGATCGCTGACATCGGTTGCGAAGGCGTCTGCCGATCCGCCGGCGCCGCGAATCTGATCCGCGACCGCATCCGCCGCGTCCTGATTCAGATCGCTGACTATGACATGGTTGCCGCGTGAGGCGAGAAGCGCGGCGGTGGCCGCACCGATGCCCGAGCCGGCACCAGTCACGATCACAACTGGCCGATCGGCAGTCACCGCTTCAATAGTCTGCCATGTGGCGGCGCGCGAACGCCCCGATCTGCTCGAGCGCTTCGCGGGCTTCGGGCAGGCGATCGGCGTATAAAGTCCAGATATGCGCCATGCCTTCACCTTCGACATAGGTGGCGTCGACCCCGTCACGGACTGCTGCTGCGGCGCACAGCTTGCCGTCGTCGCGCAGCATCTCGATCTCGCCGGCGAAGATCAGCAGCGGCGGCAATCCGCTCCAGTCGCCATAGAGCGGGGAAAGGCGCGGAAGCTTGGGATCGAGCGCGCCGCAATAGGTGGCCCCAAGGGTCGTGATGAAATCCATCGTGACGAGCGGATCGCGATCAGCGTTGATCACACGCGATTCCCCCGAATGGGCGAAATCGGCGAGCGGCGAGATCGACACGCCGGCGGCAGGAAGCGGCAGGCCTTCGTCCCGGATCGCTTGCAACGTCACCAACGTCAGTCCGCCCCCGGCTGAATCGCCGCACAGCAATAGTTTTCGTGGATCCACATTCGCCTTGAGGAGCCACTTATAGACAGCGAGCGCATCCTCGATCGCAGCCGGAAACGGATGTTCGGGCGCGAGCCGATAGTCCACCAGCAGCACCCGGCAGCCGGTAACGCCTGACAGATATCCGCCAAACGAGCGATATCCGTTCGCCGAACCCATCAGATATCCGCCGGAATGGAAATGGACGACCACCCGATCTTGCGCCGCCCCGGGTGCATCCACCCACAGGCAGGGGACCCCGTCGCAATCGACCTCGGCAATGCGGGTGCCTTCGGGGATCGGGAATTGCGCCAGCCAGTCTTCGAAAATCCGGCGGAAATCGTCGAAGGTGTAGGTCGGATCGGCCAGCCATGCATCACGCAGATCGCTGTTGAGCTTGAGTACCGCTTGCGCCTCGCTGCTTGGCATAATCTCTCCTGAATCTGCGGACCGGCGGTGTTTGACCATGGTCATCATGACGATAGTGACGCCGGGAACCAATCGCCGACATGACAGAAGCGAGGCTACGTCAACGGCCCTGCTCCGACAAGAACTTTTCAACTATGGTGTTGACAGGATCGCGACTGGACGCTCATCTTTTCCGGATTATGGTGCGATTCGGCGGCCTTGAAATTAGGCTAGTCAACCGGGGCATAAGCTCTGCGCGGTGATGGCAGAAGCGCCGGGTGTACCAGATTAAGAGGCCGCGTTTCACAGCGGT
>JANONQ010000594.1:0-2768 GCA_031420935.1 Novosphingobium sp.
GCCGGAACGCTCCCGCTCGATCCCGAGCTTGTCATAGGCGGTAATCATCACGTCGGTGAAGCGAAACACTGCCTCGAACAGCGACAGGTCGATCTGCTGACCGCCACCGCCGCGCGCGTCGCGTTCATACAGTGCGATCATAATCGAGAAGGCACCGAGCAACGCTGACTGGTAGTCGGCAAGGGCGGTTCCCGGCCGCACCGGCGGCCGATCAGGATAACCGGTCATATTGAGAAACCCTGCAAACGCCAGCGAAATCCGGTCGTAGGCTGGCCGCTCGGCATTGGGTCCCGTCTGGCCGAAACCGGATATGCTGAGCATGACGAGGCGCGGGTTGAGCTCCTTCAGTACGTCGTAAGCGAGCCCCCAGCGGGTCATCGTGCCCGGCCGGAAATTCTCCACCAGCACGTCAGCGTGCACGACCAGCTTGCGGAGCACCGCCTGCCCCTCGGGCTTGCGCAGGTCCAGCGTCACCGACCGCTTGGAGCGCCCTTCAACGTTCCAGTAAAGGCTCTCCTCGCCAACGAATGGGCCCGAATGGCGGATCGGATCACCGCTTCCGGGGGGCTCGATCTTGATCACCTCGGCGCCGAAATCGCCCAACAGCGTCGCCGCGACGGGCCCGGCGATCATCGTACCCAGCTCGATCACCCGGATGCCCGCAAGCGGGCCGCCGCGATCTTCTCCCCCTGCCACCGTCGTCAAGCCCGGCCCGCTGCCGCGGCTGGCGGCACGGGGATGTTGAACAATCGGGCCGCATTGAGGCCGACGATCTTGGCCGTATCCTCATGCGTCAGGTTCTTGGACCAGGACTTGATCGCCTTTTCACTGTTCGGCCACGAACCCTCAACGTGCGGATAGTCATTGCCCCACAAAAGATTTTCAACGCCGATGCGAGCCAATAGCTCGATTCCGACGGGATCGGTCTCGAAGCTGGCATGGCCGTGCATCCGGAAATATTCCGACGGCTTGTACTTCAACTGCGGCGACACCCAGAAGGCGAAGCTTTCTTGCCCGTGATCCATTGCCCACAGGGCATAAGGCAGCCAGCCTGCGCCTGCTTCGATGGTTGCGAATTTGAGTTTCGGGAAGCGATCGAACACACCCGAACTGCACAGCTGTACGGTCGGCTCCAGGACCGTGTTCATCGCATGGACGACGTAGTTGATAATTGCGCCGCCATCGCCGCTGGCTGTGCGGGGATCCTTCCCGGTGCCGGCGTGAAATGTCACTGGCAGGCCGGTCTGGCTCAGGCTATCCCAGATCGGATCGAACGCCGGCTGGTTGTAGCTCGCGCCCTTCACCAGCGGCGGCATCATCACGAATTTGAAGCCTCGATCCGCCGAACGTTCAATCTCCTTGACCGCGGCCGGGATGTCGGCGGACGCGACGCAGGCTGCCGGAAAACTGCGGCTGTGGCCACCGAAAGCCTCGAACGCCCAGTCGTTCCAGGCGGCGCACATTGCCACATTGAGTTCGGGATCGGGCGACTGCCAGTTGGTCAGCCCCTTGTTGGGGAACACAATTTCGGCATCGATGCCGTCATAATCCATGTCCCGGTAACGGTCCTGGGTAAACCCGCCCTGGTTCTGGAACATGGCGCCCTTGGTTTTGTCGAGCGCTGGTCGTTCGCCGCTGTCGCCGACCGTCTCGATAAAGGCAGTGACGGCGACGGATTCGTCGCGCGGTGCCTCGCGGATCCTAGACGGGCGGATGCCCTCGGCGACGAACCATTTGCGCCCCTTCTCGTCGAGCTTGACGTGCGGCAGGCGATCGCGAAACCGGGGCTCGATCCGCGCCGACCAGACGTCGAGCGGTTCGTTCACATGTCCGTCGGCTGAAACGACGAAATATTCTTTCAGCGCGGACTTGTCCGGCGCGACATCGGGTGCCGTCTTCGACGGTGAATCAAGCACAGCTGCCATATTAGCCTCCAATATTTGTATATCTGGTATATGTTTTGCGGCTTTGCGCGTCAACGCCCATTCGATGCCGCCTGTCATCCGAGCCGATATTCGCCAAGCCCTGGCGCTGGCCGCAGGTCATTTGGCCGCACTCGGAACGCGGCAGCGATCGGAACCGGAAGCGAGGGGAGGACAGCGCCGGCCAAGGCGTTCGAGTCGAGCAGTCCGCGCGCGCGGAAATGCGGGTCGGCGAGCGCCTCGCGCAGATCGATAATGATCGAACAGCAGACATCGCGGCCCGCAAAAAGGGTCGCCCACTGGTCGCCCGTGCGGGTGACGATGCGAGCGGCGACGGCGCGCGTCGCGCGCGCCGGCTCTGCCGTGGAGGACCGCCATTCGGGTTCGAGTTCGATGGCATCACAAAACTCGCTCCAGAACCGATCCTCAAGCGGCGCCGCTGCGATGAAGCGGTCATCGCAGGTGCGATAGATATTGTAGCGCGGCGATCCGCCGGTAAGGAGGTCGCCGCCACGCGTGGGCCACTCGCCGGCGAACAGGCCATTGCCGAGGCCCCAGTAGGCGAAGGTAAGCATCGAATCGCCCATGGCGATGTCGAGCGTGGCGCCTTCTCCGGTCGCGTCGCGCCGCCGTAGCGCCAGCAGGATGTTGAGCACGGCGGGCAAGGTGCCTCCGGCGATGTCCGCTGCCAGGATCGGCGGCAAGACCGGCGCTCCGTCCGCGCCGCAGGTCAGGCCGAGCAGGCCGGTTTCGGCCATGTAGTTGAGGTCGTGCGCAGCCACGCCGCTCTTGGGACCAGACTGTCCCCAGCCGGTGATCGAACAATAAATGATACCGGGATTGATC
>JANONQ010000595.1:0-1776 GCA_031420935.1 Novosphingobium sp.
GTCACCGGCGCGCACTTCGATTTCCGCGGGGCTGGATAGGGCGAGGCCCTTGCCATTTGTGGCGAGGGATTCGGGGTTGAAGCGATGGACCTTGTCGCCGCGCTTCAGTTCCACTTCACCGGTCTTCGGGTCGATCCGGCCCACTTCGTAGCGCCCGCGCTCCAGGCCAGCACGCGACTGGCGCTGAAAGACATCGAGCCGTTGGCCCGGCGCGTAGCTCGATACCTGGCGCATCTGCTCATGGGTGAGATTGAGGCTCTCGAAGGTGCGCAGCCGGATCACCTCGCTGCCGAGCGCGCCCTCCTTGATCAATCCGGCGCGAACGCGGTCGAGCACTTCGGTACGGAGTGCGTGGCCCGAGGTGAAGATGGCGGTGCGGGCGCGTTCCTCTGGCGAAAGCGCCAACCATGCCGCTGCGCCCGATTGCGCCGGGCTTACCGATTCGCTGACCTTGCCACCAAGCACGTCGAGCGCGCGCTGGATGTTGCCGAGCCGCGCGGCGGCGACCGCCTCGCGCATCGCCGGATCGCGCTGGCGGCGGTTCTCGGAGAGGTGCGCGGCGGGGGCGCCTTGCTCCTGCAGCAAGGCAAAGGGGCGTCCGGCTTCGGGCGAGGAGATCTGCTGCGCATCTCCGACCAGCACGAGACGGGCCGCATTGGCATTGTCGGCGATCTGCATGATCCCGAGCATCTGGCGGCTGGAGAGCATGCTGGCCTCGTCGATCAACACGATCTTGCCGCCGATGTTGCGCTCCGCCTTGGCAACGGCATCGGGCGCCCCCCTGCCGGTGGCGCGCTGGTGGCGGGCGAGACAGCTGGCGACGGTATCCACGGCCAGACCGGCTTCGGCGCGCAGCTCAGAAGAACCCTTGGTTACCCAGTCTCTCGCCGCCGGCCAGAAGCTTGCCGCCGTGCGCTTTGGCATCGCCGATCAGTCGGTCCATCGCTTCGGGGCGGCGAGGGTTGGCCATCGGCCCCGTCTGGGTGCCGTCGGCCAGCCCATTGCCGACTTTCACTGTCCTGGCCCGCTCGACAAACCCGTCGCGGAATGCCGGAAACACTCTTTCATCCACAATGTAGCGCGTCGGCGAGACGCAAACCTGCCCGGCGTTGCGATACTTCTGCGGGACCACCGTCTCGAGCACCCGCGCGACATCGACATCGTCGAACACCAGCACCGGGCAGTGCCCGCCCAGTTCCATCGTGGTCCGCAGCATGTTGTCTGCGGCGAGTCTCATCAGGTGCTGGTTGACCACCGTGCTGCCGGTGAAGCTCAGCTTGCGGACCACCGGCGAGGCCAGCAGATGCGTGCTCACTTCGTCGGGCAACCCGAACACCGCTTGGGCCACCTGCGGGGGCAATCCGGCGTCGGGCAGGCATTGCAGCACCCTCAGCGCCGAGGCCGGGGTCTCCTCGGCCGACTTGAGGATCACCGAGCAGCCTGCGGCAATCGGTGCACCCAGCTTTCGCCCCGGGTTGCCTGGCGGGAAATTCCACGGACTGAACGCTGCGACCACACCGACCGGCTCGTGCGTAACAGTCGAACGCCGCCCGGCGGGGCGAACCAGCGTGCGGCCATAGAGCCGCTGGCACTCGCCCGCGTAAAAATTGAACAGGCCGACGCTCATCAGAACTTCGCCGCGGCTTTCGGCGAGCGGCTTGCCCTGCTCCAGCGTCGCGATGCGGGCGAGGTCTTCCTGCCGCTCGAGCATCAGCCGCGCTGCGCCCTGAAGCACGCTGGCGCGTTGCTGCGCGGGGGCGTCGCGCCAGATGCGGA
>JANONQ010000596.1:0-5577 GCA_031420935.1 Novosphingobium sp.
ACGTTCGGATTTGATTTGATCAGGCCTTTCGGCTGAATGTTTCTGACGTAGGGGTCTGAATCGACATACGTGCCGGCGATCCGGATGCCGATCTTGTCCTCAACCGGAGTGACTTCGATTGCGCCTAGCGCACTGCGGCGATTGAACGATCCGTAACCGAGCGTCAGATTGCCATTTGAACCGTTAAGCCTTGGCTTGCGAGTGATGAAGTTGATGGCGCCGCCGGTCGTGTTGCGGCCAAACAAGGTGCCTTGGGGACCGCGCACCACTTCAACCTGTTCAAGGTCATACAGTTGCTGACCGTGGCTGGGACGGAACGATTGATAGACTTCATCGACATAGATGCCGACGGGCGATGCGGCGTTCGAGTTGTACTCGGTGCCAACGCCGATGCCGCGTACCGTGAAATTGGGCTGGGTCTCGCCATAAGCAGAACTCACATTCAGGTTCGGAATCGAACCGTTGAGATCTGTCGTCGAGAACACGCCCTGCTTGCTCAACTGATCCGCCGTGATGGCCGTGATCGCGACCGGCACGTCCTGCAAATTCTCGTTCCGCTTGGTTGCGGTTACGATGATGTCGCCAAGCCCCTCAGAAGCGGCTTCTTCAGGCGCGGCCGCTTGGGCGAAGGCGCTTGCCGAAAGAGCGAGCGACAAGGCTCCGACTGACACTGTTGCAAAACGTAAGGCGCGCATGCGATTCATATAAAGACCCTCATGTTGATCGGACGATAGTGCATTATTATGCGTGGCTCGATCGTCAAGCCGGCCCTAGAATAACCGGCGACAATGTGTCAACAGCCTTATACGCAAGCGGATTACGGCCAAGATATTCGCCGGCTCGGTCACCCAACCCGGCGAATTCCGGCAGTACGATTACTGCGGCACGATCAACAGTCGTGTTGATGTGACCGGGCCTCAGACGATCTTCTCTGCCAGTTCGAACATAAATGGCGTGGTTTGTTTGACCGAGGGCCGGTCGCGGTGGTGCGCCTCGTAACGCGCCAGATTCGGATACAGCAGGTTCCACGCCTTCATCGCCGGGTCGTATGCTTGCCAAAGCTGGAGTATCTGCGTCTGGATCACCGTGTCCTGCATGCCGAGCACCGAAATCACTGCAATGTCGGCAAGCCCGAAGCGCTCGCCAACGACATATTCGCGCGTGCCGACACGGCGTTCGAGTTCGGCCAGTCCGCCTGCCACCTTGCGCAGCTGGCGCTTTGTCCATTCGGTGCTGATGTGCTCGCGCTGCAATTCCCAGAACAGCTGGACCGTGGCGTCCATTACGCCTTCGGCGATGACCTGTACCAGCTTGGCTTCCATCGCAGCCTCGGGATCATCGGGGAGCATTGATGGCACAGGATAACGATGTTCGAGCCAGTCCATGATATAGGTGGATTCATACACCGGATCACCTTTATCGGGAATCAGCACCGGCAACTGTTCAAGAGGGTTATACGCCACCGTCTTGGTATCGGCATGCCAAGGCACTTCGTTCTGGATCTCGAACGGTATTCCCTTTTCCATCAGCGAGATTCGCACCTTGCGCGCGAAAGGGCTGGGCGTTGCGCTAATCAGAATCATCACACTGCTCCTTAGTTCATCCAGTGGCCACCGGTGTCGTTGTTCTCCTGTCCGGTCATGTAGGCTGCGCGTTCCGATGCAAGGAAAGCGACGACTTCGGCGATTTCGCACGGGTAGCCCGGGCGGCGCAAGGGAATTGCTTGCGCCCGGGTCGCGGCATCGGGAAGGCCTTGCGTGCGGTTCATTTGCTCGGCTTCATCGCGCATTGCGGTATCGACGATAATTCCAGGGCAGACCGCGTTGATACGAATGCCGTGTTCGCCAAACTCGCCCGCCAGCGATTGCGTCAGATTGATGATCGCCGCCTTGGTGGCGCCATAAGCGGCGTGATTGGGCACACCCTTTTTGCCCGTCCACGAGGCCATGTTGACCATCGAGCCCGAGCGGCGCGCGATCATCGCGGGGAGAACGGCCTGGCTGAACGCGAAGACTCCGCCGAGGTTGATTGCAAAGATTTCGTGCCAGTCGCTTTCGCTAACCTCCAGGAATGGAGCGGTACGCAGAATCCCGGCATTGTTGACAAGAATGTCGACGGCACCAAGCGTTCGAAGGACCGTTGCGACGCATTCGTCAACGTCAGCGCGAATGGCAACGTTACCGATCGTACTCACGGTCTTGCGGCCGAGTGCATGAAGCAGGCGTTCGGTCTCGGCGACCCCCTCCGCGTCGCGATCGAACAGTGCGACATCGCAGCCGCCGCGCGCAAGCCGCAGCGCAACCGAGCGGCCGATCCCGGAGCCGGCGCCGGTGACCAGCGCAACCTGACTGTCGAACTCGTCCATGATGCACACCTACCGATGGGTGTTGAATTAGTCCAACGCGTATTATAGACACGAAACATCGGTTCTCTGGCGAGGCGTTACGGGCGCAAGCCGCGTGAGCCGGCAACCACGCGCCATTTGAGAGACCCCATCGATGTCTGCTTCCTCGCCACGCTTTGCCGCAACAGATGTCGATGCGATAGTCGTGGGGGCCGGGTTTGCCGGACTATATATGCTGTATAAGCTGCGCGAACTTGGCCTCTCGGCTCGCGCCTTTGAGAGCGGCAGCGGGGTTGGCGGCACGTGGTTCTGGAACCGCTATCCCGGCGCGCGATGCGATGTCGAGAGCATGCAATACAGCTATTCGTTTTCGGACGAACTGCAGCAGGAATGGGAATGGAGCGAGCGCTACCCCGCGCAGGCCGAAATTCTTCGTTATATCGAGCATGTCGCCGATCGCTTCGATCTGCGCCGCGACATCCGCTTCAATACCCGCGTGGCAGCCGCTCATTTCGATGAGGAGAGGGAAATCTGGCGCGTCGAGACTGATCGCGGCGAAGCAATCACCGCCCGCTTCTGCCTGATGGCATCGGGCGCGTTGTCCGCCTCGCGCAAGCCCGATATCGAAGGGCTCGACGATTTCAAGGGTCGCTGGTTCCACACCGGCCAGTGGCCGCACGAGCCGGTCGATTTCACCGGCGAGCGCGTGGCGGTAATCGGCACCGGATCCTCGGGCATTCAGGTGGCGCCGGTGATCGCCGAGCAGGCCGCGCGGCTCTATGTCTTTCAACGCACGCCCAATTTCAGCATCCCGGCGTGGAACCATCCCTTGTCCAAGGCGGCGCAGGATGCGTGGAAGAAGGATTACGCCAGCCACCGTGCGGTCGCCAAGGCATCGAAATCGGGCGCGCTCTACGAATATGGCCAGCGCAGCGCTTTTGACGTCAGCGAGGAGGAGCGGCAGCGCGAATTCGACGCGCGCTGGGCCCGCGGCGGAACCAATTTCACCCACGCTTATAACGATATGTTCAAGGACAAGGCGGCGAACGATTTCGCGGCTTCCTATGTCCGCGGCAAGATCGGCGAGATCGTCGAGGATCCTGCGGTCGCAGCGAAGCTCCAGCCGACCGATCACGCGATCGGGACCAAACGGATCTGCGTCGACACCAATTATTATGCGATGTTCAACCGACCCGACGTGGCTCTGGTCGATGTTCGCGCCGCGCCGATTGTGCGGATCGGCGAACAGGCCGTGGAAACTGCAGACGGTCGCTATGAAGTTGACAGCATCGTGTTCGCGACCGGTTACGACGCGGTTACGGGTGCGCTCACCCGCATCGACATTCGCGGCCGTGGCGGCCTCGCGCTCAAGGACAAGTGGGCCGAGGGTCCCAAGACCTATCTCGGACTGATGATCGCCGGCTTTCCCAACCTGTTCATGATTACCGGGCCGGGCAGTCCATCGGTCTTGACCAACGTAATCATGGCGATCGAGCAGCATGTCGAATGGGTGGCCGATTGCCTGGGCTTCCTGCAGCGTGAGGGCGTCGCGGTGATCGAGGCCGAGCAGCAGGCCGAGGACGACTGGGTCGCGCACGTCAACGAAGTGGCGGCAGGCACGCTGCATCCCCAAGCCAACAGCTGGTACATGGGCGCAAATATTCCCGGCAAGCCGCGCGTCTTCCTGCCCTATGTCGGCGGATTGGGTGTCTATACCGAAATCTGCCGCGAAATTGCCGAAGATTGCTACCGCGGCTTTGCGTTAAAGCCGGCAGCCTGACATGCGCGCGCCGTTCAGCCGGACGCTTGGCGACCTTCTCGACGAACAAGCGCTGGAACATGGCGAGCGCGTGGCGGTGATCGCCGACCGGATCGAGCACAGCTATGCCGCCCTCGCCGCCCGCGCCGACCGGCTGGCGGCAGGACTACGCGCACGAGGCGTCCGGCGCGGCGACCGGGTCGGCATCCTCGCCGGCAATCGGATCGAATGGCTGGAAATTTGCTTCGGCGCGAGCGCTGCTGGCGCGGTGGTCGTTCCGATCAGCACCTGGTCGAAACCGGCCGAGCTGGCATTCATCATCAAGGATGCGGCGATTGGCACGCTGTTCGCCGTGGCAAGTGTGGCCGGCGAGGATTTTGTCGCGGGGCTTCGCTCGATCCGCGCTGCCTTGCCGTTCTTGCACACGCTGGTGATGATCGGCGACGAAGCGCCCGAGGACGGGTGGCTGCGGTATGAGGACATGTTCGCCCCGCAACCTTGCCCGCTCGACCCCGGCGACCGGCCAAGCGCAACCGATGACGCGCTCGTCCTCTATACTTCCGGATCGACCAGCAAGCCCAAGGCAGTTCGGCTTGCTCACTACGGAATGATCGAGAACGGGTTCAACATCGGCGAACGCCAGAAGCTGCGGCCCGAAGATCGCGTGCTCGCCGCCGCACCGTTGTTCTGGGCCTATGGCTCCGCTAATCTCCTGCCCGCCAGCTTCACGCACGGCGCAGCTATCGTCCTGCAGGACCGCTTCGAGCCCGGCGCGGCACTAGAGCTGATCGAACGCCATCGCTGCACCGTGATCTACACGCTGCCGGCGATGACCAGCGCGCTGATCGCCCACCCGGAGTTCGCACCCGAGCGCACGCAAAGCCTGCGCACTGGCCTGACCATCGGCAATCCGCAAGACGTGAGAAATGCCGCCACCGTCCTCGGCGCGGCGGACATCTGCAATATCTACGGCTCGAGCGAAACCTATGGCAATTGCTGCGTCACCCCGGCGGACTGGCCGCTCGATCGCCGCTCAAGCTGCCAGGGACCGCCGCTTCCCGGTGTCTCGATCCGGCTGGTCGATCCCGATAGCGGCATCGCTGCCGGGCCGGGCGCGGCGGGGCAGATCGAAGTGTCGGGCTATCTTATGTCTGGTTACGGCGGACAGAGCGCAAGCCACAACGCCCAAGTATTTACCGCCGATGGCTGGTACCGCACTGGCGACGTCGGCCGACTGACCGAGGCCGGCGACATTGTTTTCCAAGCGCGCGATTCGGAGATGATCAAACGGTCGGGGATTAACGTTTCGCCCGCCGAAGTGGAAGATCTGCTAATGCAGCATCCGGGCGTGGCCGAAGTCGCAGTGGTCGGCGCGCCCGACCCTGACCGGGACGAGATCATCGTTGCCTTCGTGGTGCGCGCGGGCACCCCGCCGATTACCGCAGGCGAGCTGGTCGCGCACTGCCGCGCGCTG
>JANONQ010000597.1:0-5790 GCA_031420935.1 Novosphingobium sp.
GGCGGGGCTGCTGCTCACGCGCGGGAATGATAAATAGATGGTTCTTCAACGCACACCGTGACCGCTTAACTGCGAGCCCTATGAACGAATGGCAAGTTCGCGGTCACCGAAAACGCCGGTCAAACGGCGGGAATGTTGGCGGGACCGGCCATTGTGCCACATGATGAATGAGGGGCAGCTATCCGCCTTTGAGTACCCAACCCGGACTGTCTGGACACGGCCCAATTCAGGTCGTTCCAAGATTCCTATTGTGCTCTGTATCTGCTACAAAATCCTGGTGGGCAGTTGGGCATCAGGACGAAGCGGCGGGCGACCCGTTACGGAAGAAGCGCTGACCATTGACCTCGGCTGGTTACTTCGCAGCAGCTGGATGAGCGACGGCATGCGGTGCTCGCGGCGGCACCTGACATTGCACAGCAATAGGGGCTGGTCGGCCAGCGTCAGCTATGATTACGACATGACCGATCCTGATGTCGCCAGCATGACGCTCATCTATCGGTATAAGCGCCACGGCGAAGACTGGGCGGAGCAAAGCCAGCACATTTGGCTGGATTTCACCGTGCCACCTTATGGCGGACGGCGCTGGTGGATGCTTTGCCCGGTAACGGGGGAGCGTGTTGGCAAGCTCTACCTCCCTTGCGGGGGTGACGAGTTTGCTGGGCGCAAAGCCTGGAGGCTGGGATACCGCTCGCAGCGCCATGGCGACCACGACAGGGCCTTGAACCGGCTCTTCGCACTCCAGCGCCAGCTCGGCTGCGAGGTAGGCTTCCAGCATCCTATTCGCCGTCCCAAGGGCATGTGGCAGCGAACCTATGAGCAGCACCTGGAACGCTACCGAGAATTGCATGCTCAGATTTGTTATGAGGCGATGGCGTTGATTCGAAGACTGGGTGGCAACCGGAAACGTTGCTGACGTCGCGATGTATGCGTCCGATGATGGCCTTGCTTATGCCTACAACCAGAACGGCCGCAGGTCAGGGTATGATCCGCGGTTAAACCGCTCGATCTGACCCCACGCCCGCCAGTGCGCCCGGTCGGCGTCCATTACCAGCGAGCGCGATCCTTGCAAACGATCGGCAATGCCGCCCCAATGCGGCTTATTTGACCGCAGCCAGAGCCCGAACAGATCAGCACTAGACCAGCCATCGCGCGCGGCTTGCTCACCGAAATGGCTCAGCAGCCAACAGGCATCGTCGCACAGCTGGTGCCAGCGATTGATGTGCCAGCCATTAGGGGCGCGACAGAGGTTAAGCCGGGCGAGATGGCCACGCCATTCGCGGCACCGGGCATCGGCAATCCTGCTGTCGATTCCGCCAGACTGTCCCGGCAACTGTCCCGCCTGCTGTCCCGGTTTTGCGCCTGCTGCATGAAGCTTGGCGAGGGCAATTTCACGAAGTGAGTTCACTTGCCAAGCTTCCTTTTGATGCGATCGACCTTGTTCTTGTTGATCCCCAATTCGGTGCCGATTTCGCGCAGGCTCTTGCCCTCGGCGAGCAAGGCGGCAATTTCGGCTTCGAGTAGGTCGGTAGTATCTTCACACGACCACTTTCCGTCTTGCATCTTCGCCTCAAACGGCTCGACATCCGCTCCATAGATGCCGCGCGATTTGGTGAAGGTGACGAGGAACCGGGCGCCGTCTGTCGGCTCGTAATCTTCCGGATGCGATAGCCGGATGACGGTATCGAGCACGTCTTCGCGCTTCGAGGTTCCGCGCTGTTCGCCGCCCTTCCCGGCATGGTGGACGAATAGAACAGACCGGCCCTGCCGACGCTGGCTAAGCGCCCAGGCCTGAATAATGCCCCAGCCCTCCGCCTCGTTCTCCTTGCCCGTCCGGCACAACGTCGAGATGTTATCGAGAATGACGAGATCGCAGCCATCCAAATGCGGTTCCAACAGCTTCTGGCCTTCCTCGGTGCCGAGATCGGGCGAACCTTGCTCCCACATGTCGAATGGCAGCAACATAAAGTGGTTCGGCGGTGGCTCGCAGTCACTGTTGGCTATGATGTTGAGCAAGCGTTCCTGGAGCACGGCGGGGGGCATCTCCCCGTCGAGCAGCAACACCTTGCGCGGCTTGTCCGATCTCCATTTGAGAAAGCTGCCGCCCGACGCAATCGCATAGGCCACGCCCAGGGCAAAATGCGTCTTGCCGACGCCACGCGGGGCAAAGACCATTGCGAGCCCTTTTGCTGCCAGCCAGGGGGACAACAGGTTTTCGCGCGGGGGAAAGTCGCGGCGGACAAACTCTTCGAGATCGATCGGGCGAAATGCTTGCGGCAGTTCCACCACGGTATCATCATCTGCAAGGCTACGCGGCATGGTGAAGCTCCAGACTCGGCATCGGGGCCGATCGGATAAGGTGATTGCGCACACGATGACGCAGGCGATCATCGGAAAAGATCAGCGGCGGGGCGGAACGCATGTCTGTCCAGATCGGCGACAGGATGCTCCAGTCGAGGATGCATAAAGCTTTGCCGCCCGCGGCCAGCCAGGCCAGCGGAGTGCCGACGACCGGTACTGGCTCATCGCCATCCAGAAGGCCGTCACCCAGGGCGAAGGCCGTACCGCACCGCCACCACCAGCGCGAAGGCTCACTTGGCCTCCACGCCACTAGATCGACGATATCGGAAACGCCGTAATCGCTATCCCATTCGGCCACAGGCTGGACATAGGCCAGCAACCCGGCCTCGCTCGGCGTGAATAGGCCATCAGGGGCCATTTCGAGGCGGGCAACACCAATAGGGGTTTGGAACTGCCCTATGGTTGCCAAGTCTCCTAGGCTGCTACCCAGACCTTCCAGATGCCGGTAATGGCGGTCGCAAATACGTGAGAAGGCGGCATTCATTTCTGCTGTCAGGGCGCGCCCGTTCACTGGCCACCCCCTTCCTGCGCATCCGCCAGCGCCAGTCGAAGCAGGCGATCGGCGTCAACCTTATCGATGCAGCGAGCCAGGGAGAAAATTCCGGGACTGCGTTTGGAGATATTGCGCCAGGACCACGCCACCTTCTCGGTGCGAGCAATCGCTAGATCGAGGTACGAAGGTAGACCACGCAGCAGATTTTCATGGGCTGGGACACGAGGGGGCACAATCTTGTGTACTGCCTGCCACACTTCAGGTTGCGACAACACCTTTTCGAGCAGCACGGGTCACGCCGCCTCACTGGTGCTGGACCGCTCATGCTTAGTCATCCAGTCGTCGAGATCGCATTTCCGATAACGTACCGCTCGGCGTCCATACCGTAGGAATTTAGGGCCGCCGCCCACGCTCCTGAGCTTTTCAAGATAGGCCGCAGCCAGTCCGGTGTACGTTGCCGCCTGGGGGGTGTTGAAGGCCGGATCACAACCGTTAGGAAGTACAATGCCATCCAGCTCGTTCCGACGTGCTTGAGATGCAGCCACCTGCCGTACAGCGCGATTGTGTCGCTCTCCCAGTACATTTTCCAATTAGGATCTCCATAGCTTATCACCGCACACTTGGGCGGGCTATGGAAAGAGAGTGGAACGCAAGAATTCGGCGGGCAAATTCGGCGGCAATTCGGCGGACGCTTTCCCGCCGATTGGCTTTGGACCTAGCTTTCTACCACCTAATAATCCGCGGACGCGTTCGCGGGAAACCGAGTTCTGGAGATGCGCCAGATTTAATCGGCTCCATCTCCCGCCCTATCCATCGCGAGCGCAACCATATTCGGCCCATTGGCTGATGCTAACAAAGCTTCCACATGCCTGCCCCATGCAGCCATCACCGCGATCTTCTCCGGCTTGTATTCATGAAGCTGGTAAATCGCCGCTAGTCCCCCACGCGTGCCAGACACATGGTTCAAGCAGGCCTCGGTGTGCTCGATCGGGAATCCAAGCGCCTGGCAGCCGGTCGAGAAGCTACGGCGCAAATCATGATAGACCCACGGCTGCATCATCGGCACTTCACCGTTTTCCAGCTTCGCCAGCGCATTCGCAATTTCAGTATTGAGCCGCAACTTCGACTTCGAAAATCCGCTGATTGGAGTCTTGCCAGTCGTCGTGAAGAGTAGGCCCTTCCGGTCGGCCTTTTTGGGGAACCGCGATTTCAGCAACTTAATCACCTGCGGCGACAATGGACAGAGATGGTCACGGCCATTTTTGCTCCGCTCCGCCGGGATAGTCCATTCGGCTTTGTCGATGTCGATCTCTGACCACGATGCGCCAGCCACCTCGCGCAGCCGTTGCCCGGTGAGGATCAGCATCTTCGCGAACGAGCCGTTCGGCTCACCTATTTGATCAGTGGCCATCCATACCGCCCGCAATTCGTCGCCGCGCAGCACTCGCTTACGCTTTCCGTCTCGGTGTGGCGGACCCATGCTCTCCATCGGCGAAGTCGCGAGGTCGCCACGTTCGACAGCCCACGTCAGCAGCTTTCGCAGCCATTTGTGCGCCTTAACCGCGGCAGACTTGCTCCGCTCGCTGATGTCGTCGAGATGGCTGGAAATCTCCGCGCGGCGAAGCGTATTAATCGCCCGGTCTTTGAACGTAGGCGTCAGGTCGCGCCGAAATGTCGCCTTGATGTCGGCGGCCGAGCGCAGGCCCTTGGCGTCCAGGTACTTGCTGGAGAACAGATCGACATAGATACGGAACGCGAGGCGCTCAGCATTGGCCTTGCTCGTCTCTACGGCGACCCGATCGGCTTTCGCCTTCTCGGCTGGGTCTATCCCCTTCCGGATCATCTCCAGCAGATCGGCTGCGTGGTCGCGGGCCTTCTCTGCCGTCCAGGGCGAGCCATGCCTGCCGATTGTGGCGCGCCTCGTCGGAGTGCCCCGCCCGCCCATCTGATACTGAACGAGGTAGCTGCGTGCGCCGCTGGGCATCACCATGCAGCCGAAGCCTTTCAGGGTTTCATCCCACAGGTAGCTTCTTGCTGTGCCCGTAGGCAGCGCAATTGCCTCGACAGAGCGCTTCGTGATGCGTCCAACAGCCATACACCGATAATAACGGGATAAGGACGCTACGGCAAGCTGTAGAATACTATGGCGGGGAACAGATCGGGAAGAGTGACTATAACACGCGCTTTTAGGTGGCCTTCAAACGGCCATGGAAAACTGCGGAAAGTTCGAAGCACGGTCTTGGTAAGGCTGAGGTCGGGAGTTCAATCCTCCCCGGCAGCACCATTCGGACCGACGTTTACGCTGGGCCGGTCTCCCCGCCGGATGGGCTAAAAGCAAATCCCTTGCGCGCTGAGCGGAGGATTTTACAGCCGCACCGCCTGATGCCCCAGCGGGCCGTGCCCTTTGCCAAAACCCGGCGCGGCTGCCAGCGCCGCGCGCACGAAGCTGCGGGCGCCGGCGATTGCCGCTTCAAGGTCCATTCCCCGGCCCAGCAAGGTCGCGATCGCGCTCGCCAAGGTGCAGCCGGTGCCGTGGGTGTGGCGCGTAGCGATGCGGGCGGACCGCCAGATCACCGGATCACGCCCCGGCATGGCCAACCGGTCCTCGACAATATCGCCCTCGGCATCGCCGCCCTTGGCGAGATAGGCGATCCCGCGCGCCGCCATCGCCGCATCTCCGCTCAGGGCGGCGAGTTCAGCGACGTTCGGCGTGGTCAGCGTGGCGCGCGCCATCAGCCGTTCGAACGCCGCGACCGTTTCAGGATCGGCGAGTGCCGCGCCGCTCGTGGCGATCATCACCGGGTCAAACACGACAGGGATCGCCAGGCCCTCCAGCCGGTCCGCCACCATTTCCGCAATCGCGGGTGAGCCGAGCATGCCGATCTTGATCGCATCGACGCCTATATCGGTCAGGCAGGCATCGATCTGGGCGGCGACCA
>JANONQ010000598.1:0-1500 GCA_031420935.1 Novosphingobium sp.
ACCATCGCATTGCCGTCGCCGGTGCAGGTGTGGGCCGAGGTAGCCGAGAAATAGGTCCGCCCGTAGCCGCCGGTGGCGAGCACCACCGACTGCGCCATGAAGCGGTGGATCGAGCCGTCGTCGAGGTTCATCGCGACCAGCCCACGGCATTCGGGCCCATTGGCGCCATCCTCCATGATCAGGTCGAGCGCGAAATATTCGATGAAGAAGTCGGCATCATACTTCAGGCTCTGCTGGTAGAGCGTGTGGAGCATGGCGTGGCCGGTGCGATCGGCGGCGGCGCAGGTGCGCTGCGCGGCGGGGCCTTCGCCCATATTCTGGGTCATGCCGCCGAATGCGCGCTGGTAGATCTTGCCGTCTTCGGTGCGCGAAAACGGCAGGCCGGCATGTTCGAGCTCATAGACCGCGGCCGGTGCCTCGCGGCACAGATATTCGATCGCATCCTGGTCGCCGAGCCAGTCGGAGCCCTTGACCGTGTCGTACATGTGCCAGGTCCAGTGATCCGGCCCCATATTGCCGAGGCTGGCGGCGATCCCGCCTTGCGCCGCGACGGTATGGCTGCGGGTCGGGAACACCTTGGTGATGCAGGCGGTCTTCAGCCCCTTGCCGGCTGCGCCCATCGTCGCTCGAAGTCCCGCCCCGCCGGCACCGACGACGACGACGTCATAGACATGGTCGATGATCTTGTAGGCGGTCATGCGGTCAGGCTCCAAAGGCAATCTTGGCCAGACTGAACAAGGCCAGCGACCCGGCGCCGACCCCGGCGAAGGTCAGGATCCCGTGAAGCAGCAGGCGACTGCCCTCATCATGGACATAATCGTCGACCACGGTCTTGAGGCCATCGACCGAGTGAATGAAAAAAACGATCACCAGCAGCGCCATCGGTACCGCGCCGCTCGGGGCGCGGAGCCATTCGGTCAGCGTCAGCCGGTCGAGTGACGGCAGCAGCAACAGCGACAGGATCAGCCACAGGCCGAGCAGCAGCGACGCCGCGCTGGTCAGCCGTTCGCGCAACCAATGCTCAGCTCCCTGCTGCGCCGATCCGGTGCCGCGAACCTGACCCAGCGGGGTCGAGCTGTCGCCGATGCTCATATCCAAACTCCCGTTGCGATGGCCCAGGTCAATGCGGTGAGGAACAGCGACCCGGCGATGGTCAGCACCGCGAACAGGCGGTTGGTGCGAAGCTCGAAACCCGCGCCTGTATCCATCACCAGGTGGCGGATGCCCGACAGCAGATGCTGCCAGAAGGCCCAGGTCAGCCCGACCAGCACGATCAGCATGAGCGGAATTCCGGCTGGCCCGGACAGAATGCAGGCGACGAACTTTTCATATTCGGTCGCCCCGGCGGCAAGCGCCCACAGCCACCAGGTCAGCAGCGCCAGCCCGGCGACGGCCAACGCCCCGCCGGTCACGCGGTGGAGGATCGAGACCAGCATGCCGGGTCCCCATTTCCAGATCGTCAGATGCGGCGACAAGGGCCGGTCGGGATTTCGGGTCATG
>JANONQ010000599.1:0-8013 GCA_031420935.1 Novosphingobium sp.
GGAAGCACGCAAGGCCCCTCTTGTTCCCACCCAAAAAAAGCCCGGCGGTTCCTTGAGGAACCGCCGGGCCAGACAGCCTGGGGGGAGCAGGCTTAATGGATTGCGTGGCTTATCCGCGCAGCAACGACAGCACGTTCTGCTGGCTCTGGTTGGCCTGGGCTAGCATCGCCGTCGAGGCCTGGCTGAGGATCTGCGCCTTGGCCATCGCGGTGGTTTCCGAGGAGTAATCGGCATCCTCAATCCGCGAGCGGGCGTCGGACAGGTTGGTGACGTTGCTGGTCAGGTTGTTGATCGCCGATTCGAGGCGGTTCTGCGAGGCGCCCAGATTGGCGCGGGTCGAGGAAATCTCGTCGAGCGCGGTCGAGATGTCGGCCAGGTCGGTCGCACCCGGGGTAGTAAGGTTTACCGCCAGCGCTGCGGTCACACCGGCTCCGGCGCTGACATTGCCGAAGGTCAGGTTGATCGTGTCGCTGGCGGTGGCGCCGACCTGGATTTTCACGGTGCCAGCCGTACCCGCCGTGCCGTCGAACAATTTGTTGCCGTTGAATTCGGTGTTGGCGAGAACGTCGGTGATCTGCGCCTGCAGCTGCGTCACTTCCGCCTGCATCTTGGTGCGGTCGCCGGCCGAATAGGTGTCGCTGGCGCCCTGAACCGCCAATTCGCGGACGCGCTGCAGCATGTTGGTCACTTCCGACAGCGCGCCTTCCGCGGTCTGCGCCATCGAGATGCCGTCGTTGGCGTTGCGCATGCCCTGGTTCATGCCGCGCACCTGCGAGGTCATTGAGGTGGCGATGGCCAGACCGGCGGCGTCGTCCTTGGCGCTGTTGATGCGCTTGCCGGTGGACAGGCGTTCCATCGCCATGCCGAGCATCTTGTTGGCGGAATTCGAAGCGTTCGAAGCGCGGATCGCGCTGATGTTGGTGTTGATGACTGCCATGATTAAACTCCCGATAATATTCCCGAAGTTGGGGGAGCGACCGGCTAATCCGGCAGCTGCCATGGGGAAGAGCGGCAGGGATGCGGGGAAATTAAGGGCGGCGTTTCGCGGGACCGAATGCGGCCGCCTCGCCGCTCGTCCGCCAGAATACGCAGTTCTACGAGGCCTTAAATTTCCGGAGCCTTTGCCGTTTGCGCGGCAATACAGCCTTCCAAAGCATGGTTAACGGGGGGCTCGTAAAGATGAACGGACTGGAATTCGGCGAGACGGTGGCCCGGGCACACGCCCCGCTCGTCCAGCGCGCGGCGGCGATTGCCGGCGCTAACGGGCAGGCCATTCCCGTGCTCCTGCGAGATGCAGGCGACCGCTCACCGCTGCCGCCGCGGGTCCATGCGGTAACGCTGGAGAAAGCCGCGTGTCCGGCGCTGCGGCGCGACGGCAACGCCCGCATCGCCCTGGCCTACCGCGATCCCGCCAGCGACGGCGCGCTGGCCGCGCTGCTCGCCGCCATCGCCCAGCCTGGCGCTCCGATCGCCGCCGATCCCGAAAGCCTCTCCATCCTCGCCCTGGCCGAACGGCTGGCGGCCAGCGAGATTCCCGTGCTGATCAACGGCCCAACCGGGACCGGCAAGGAAGTGCTCAGCCGCTTCATCCACGCCCGCAGCAGCCGCGCCTCCGGGCCGTTCATCGCGGTCAATTGCGCCGCCATGCCCGAGACCATGCTTGAGGCGCTGCTGTTCGGCCACCAGAAGGGCGCCTTCACCGGCGCCACCCAGGCAAGCGAGGGCTTCTTCCGCGCAGCCGACGGCGGCACGCTGCTGCTCGACGAGATTGCCGAGATGCCGCTGCAATTGCAGGCCAAGCTGCTGCGCGCGTTGCAGGAGGGCGAAGTCGTGCCGATCGGCTCGACCCAGCCGATCCGGATCGATGTCCGCATCATCGCCTGCGCCAACCGCGACTTGCCGACCGAAGTCGCCGAGGGCCGTTTCCGCGCCGATCTGTTCTACCGGCTCAATGTGTTCCCGCTGGCGCTGCGCCCCTTGCGCGAGCGGGCCGAAGACATTGCCCCGCTCGCCTTCGCGCTGGCGCTGCGCCATGCGCCTGCGGGACGTAATGTTCCGTGGCTTTCGGACGGCGCGCTCGGCTTGCTCCGCCTCCACGGCTGGCCGGGCAATGTCCGCGAGCTGGAAAACGTCATCCGCCGGGCGCTGCTGCTGGCGGACGGGAGCGAAACGATCGAGCCTGCTCATATCGTGTTCGACAGCCCAGCGCGGCTGGTGACCAACGAGCCGGCGATGCCCGAGGAGCCCGCGCCCGCCGGCCGGCTGTCCAACATCGTCCAGCTGTCCGAGGCGCGGGCGATCATGGATACACTCTACGCCTGCGGGGGCAGCCGCATCGCTGCGGCGCGCCAGCTCGGCATATCGGAGCGCACCCTGCGCTACCGCCTTGCCTCATTCCGTGAGGCCGGCATTGCCGTTGGCCGCGTTGGCGCCGGAGGCCGGCGATGAGCGGGCCCGCCGGAATCTCGGGCAGCATCGGCACCGCCGCCAGCGTCCAGCAGATCATCGCCTTGCGCCAGCAGATCATCGACCGTTCGGCGCTGCTCCAGCAGATCCATACCCCCCAGCAAGGCGCGGAGGCGCCGGCGGAAACGGGCGGCCCGGCTGGCGGCTTTTCCAATGCGCTCAAATCCGCGCTCGACGGGGTCAGCGCCAGCCAGAACAAGGCCGCAGCGCTGAGCGATGCCTATCAACGCGGCGAGGTCACCGATGTCGCCAAGGTGATGCTGGCGCGCCAGGAAGCCGGCGTCGCCTTCGAGGCGACCCTGCAGGTGCGCAACAAATTGCTGTCCGCCTATCAGGACATCATGCGAATGGGGGTTTGATAGATGAGCGACCTCGTCCCCGCCGGCTCCCAACCCTTTGGCCAGCCCTCGCTGCTGACGCCGTTCACCGATCCGGCGGGCGGCACCGCACTGACCCGGCTGCGCAGCTTCGCCGGCCAGCCGCCAGTACGCCGCATGCTGCCGTGGTTCCTCGGAATGTCCGTGCTCGGCGGCGCTTTATTAACTTGGAGCACATTCGCGCAGGGCCCGCAGCGTACCCTCTACACCGAATTAGGCGACAGCGAGCGGGCCAGTGTCGTCGCCGCGCTCGACAAGGCAGCAATCGCCTACCGGATCGACAACCAGACCGGCGCGCTCACCGTAGCCGAGGACGATTTCTACCGGGCCCGCATGCTCGCCGCCGCCGATGGCGCGCTGGCCAGCCCTGATAGCGGCGCCGGCGGCAAGCTCGAAGATCTGCCGATGGGCGCCAGCCGCACGCTCGAGGCAGAGCATGTGCGGGCATCGCGCGAGCGTGAGCTGGTGCTGACGATCATGCAGATCGACGGCGTCGAGGCCGCCCGCGTCCACCTCGCCGCGGGTGAAAAATCGGTGTTCGTTCGCGAAAACGCCGCCCCCTCGGCTTCGGTCATGGTCCGCCTCGCGCGCGGCCGGCAGATGGGCGACAGCCAGGTCGCGGCGGTGGTCAATCTGGTTGCCGCCGCGGTGCCGGGGATGTCGCCCGATGCGGTGCGCGTCGTCGACCAGCACGGCCGGCTGCTGACCGACCGCAAAAGCGCCGACAGCGACCGGCTCGAATTGCAGGCGCGGATGGAGGAAAAGCTGCGCGCGCAAGTCGATCAGCTGCTTACCCCGATGCTGGGCGCAGGCAATTTCACCAGTGAAATCCAGGCCGATCTCGACATGGACCAGGTAACGTCCGCGCGCGAGAGTTATGACAAGGCCGGCGTCGTGCGCTCCGAGACGCAGCAGCAATCCTCGACCAGCGGACCCCCGCAGGCGGGCGGCGTGCCGGGAGTGATGTCAAACACACCGCCGCCGGCCGCCACCGCCAAGCCCGGCCCGCCGCTCGGCGGCCCGCCTTCCCCAGCGTCGGCCCCAGCCCCCGCCGCCCCGGTCAACGGCGAGGCCAGCACTACCCGCAATTACGAGCTTGGCCGCGAGGTCGCGGTCGCCAATTCCAGCCCCGGCAAACTCAAGCGGCTGTCGGTCGCGGTGGCGATCAGCGCCAAGGCGATGAAGACCACCAAGGCGGATATCGACCAGATCCGGCAGCTGGTCAGCGCCGCCGTCGGCCTCGATCCCCAGCGCGGCGATCAGGTCGCGATTGTAGCGCGCAATTTCAGCGCGGCGGAGGAGTTAACCGGCCTGCCGTTCTACGAAACCGGTTGGTTCGCCACCCTGCTGCGCAACGGCGTCGCGCTGCTCGCGGTGCTGCTGGTGCTGCTGCTGGGCGTGCGCCCGCTGATCAAGGCGCTGCGGCGGCAACCGGGCGAGGCTGGCGGAACGGCTGTTGGCGAGACCGGCCAGCAAGCCCTGCCCGCGCCTGCCGCTTCCCGGCCGATTGACCCCGCCCGGCTCAGCCAGCAGGTCGGGCTCGCCCAGCAGCTGATCGCCCAGCAGCCCGAGACCGCCGTCGCCGCACTGCGCCAGATGCTCAGCCAGACCGAGCCGAGGGCCGCCGCATGAGCGCCATCGAGCCGCTCGGCCCAAAACTCGCTGACGCAGACCGCGCCGCCGTCATGGTGATGCTGCTGGATGACGGCCAGGCCGCGCAGATCCTTGCCCGGCTCGATCCCCAGGAGCTGCGGCTGCTCGGCGAGAAAATGTGCGCGCTGGGCGAGATCCACCCCGAGGTCATCGCTCATGCCATCGCCGGCTTCGTCGAGAGGACCGAGCGGCTTGGCATCACCCCGCACGACCGCATCGGCCATGTCCGTGCGCTGATGACCCGCGCGGTCGGCGAGGTGAAGGCCGGCAATCTGATGAGCCGCATCGCGCCGGATGAAGTCCGGGCCTCGCCGCTGGAGCTCGCCCGCTGGCTCAACCCGCAAGTGTTGGCGCCGCTGGTCAAGGATGAACATCCCCAGGCGATCGCCGTGCTGCTGGTCCAGCTCGATCCCGAAGTCGCTGCCGAAGTGCTGCATTCGCTGCCCCCGCAAATCCAGCCGGGCATCGTCCACCGCATCGCCACGCTGGGTCCGGTATCCCAGGAGGCGCTGGTGATGCTGGAGGAGCTGCTCGCCCGCCGTATCGGCGAAAGCCACGATCAGGTCGCCTTCGCCATGGGCGGCGTGCGCGATGCCGCCGAGATCATCAACAATTCGGGCAAGGCGATGGAAAAGCGGGTGATGCCCGAGATCGCCAAGCTCGACAAAGCGCTCGCCCGGCAGATCGAGGGCGAGATGTTCAAGTTTGAGCACCTGTTTGTCCTCGAACCCATCGCTATGGGCGCGCTGCTGCGCGAGGTTGACAGCGATACGCTGATCGACGCGCTGAAGGGCATCGCCGAGGACGAACGCGAATGCTTCTTCCGCGCCATGTCGAGCCGCGCCGCCGACGGCGTGCGCGACGAGATCGCCGCGCGCGGACGGGTCAAGCTCGCCGATGTGGTCGATGCGCAAAAGCAGGTGGTGGCGGCGGCAAGAAGGCTGGCGGCGGAGGGCGCGATCGCTTTTGGCTCGGCGGCGGGCGACGATGAATATGTCTGAGGGGTTCGCGCCGATCGGTGACTCTGTCCCCCTCCCGCTTGCGGGAGGGAGGAAGCAAGCCACACTCCCCGTCGCAAGCCTCCCCCCCACCACCGGCTTCCAGATCGACACCCGCTTCGCTCCCGCGCGAGTTCCCCCCCAAGCCGAACCGCAAGACCCCCTCGCCCTCGCCTGGGCCGAGGGTTTCGCCACCGGCATGGACGAGGCGCGCACCGAGGTGGCGCAGCAAGCCCGCATCGAGGCTGAAGCCCGCGAGGCCCTGACGTTTGCCTTCGCCCGGCTCGACGGCGAGCTTGCCGAAACCCTGCGCCAGCGCCTGCACGATACCGTCGCCGCCTTGTGCGAGGCGGCGCTGGCCCCGCTGACGCTCGACGAAGACGCACTGCTGCGCCGCATCAATCGTGCGGTGGCGATGTTCGCCCGTGCTGACGACGAACGCGTGATCCGTTTGCATCCGGACGATCTCGCCCTGATTTCACCGTGCCTCGCCGAGGACTGGGCGGTGGTGCCCGACCCAGCACTGGAACGCGGCGGCTTGCGGGTCGAGACTGCTAGCGGCGGGGTTGAAGACGGCCCGGCGCAGTGGCGGCTGGCGATTGCCGAGGCGATACAATGATGGGGACCGTCTCATATTCCCTAGGGAGGCCTTGTCCCCCTCCCGCTTGCGGGAGGGGTTAGGGGTGGGAACTACAGCCAAAAACGCTGCGCCCTGCCATTCGCAACTGGCCCACCCCCAACCCCTCCCGCAAGCGGGAGGGGAGAATGGCTACACCGCCATCCTCACCAACCTCGCCGCCACCTCCATCGCGCTGCCCCCCCGCCGCTACGGCTTGGTCGCCGCCTGCGACGGGGGCCTGCTCGAAGTCAGCGGCCTCGCCGTGCCGGTCGGCGCCTTGTGCCGGGTGTCGCACGGTCGGAACGCCGCGCTGACCGCCGAGGCGATCGGCTTCCGCAATGGCCGAACGCTGATGGTGCTGCTCGGCGATTCCGTTTTGCTGCGGCCCGGCGCCCGCGTGCGCCCGGAAGGACGGCCCGGCCTGCTGCCGGTTGGCGAGGCCTTCCTCGGCCGCGCCATCGATGGCGAGGCCCAGCCGATCGACGGCGGCGGACCCATCCATGCCCGCGCCGAATGGCCTGCGGGCGGCATCCGCACCGGCGCATTGGACCGCGCACCGGTGCGAACCTGCTTCGACACCGGGGTGCGTGCGCTCAATGCACTCACCACTTTCGGCGTCGGCCAGCGGATCGGTATCATGGCCGGCTCCGGCGTCGGCAAATCGGTGCTGCTCGACATGATCGCGAACGGCGCCGAGGCCGATGTCATCGTCGTCGGCCTGATCGGCGAGCGCGCGCGCGAGGTTTCCGATTTCGTCGAGCGCCACATGAGCACGCATCAGCGCAGCCGCACCGTCGTCGTCGCCGTGCCCGCCGATCATGCCCCCAATCTGCGGCTGCGGGGCGCTTGCCAGGCGACGTGCCTCGCCGAATATTTCCGCGCGGCCGGCCTGCGCGTACTCCTCATCATGGACAGCCTGACCCGCGTCGCCCATGCCGCGCGCGAAATCGGCCTGCTGCTCGGCGAGCCCGGCGCGGCGCGCGGCTATCCGCCCTCGGCGCTGGCGACGATCACGAAATTGGTCGAGCGCGCCGGCAATTCGGCGGCGAGCGGCGGCTCGATCACTGGCATCTATACGGTGCTGGCCGACGGCGACAATCAGGACGATCCAGTGGTCGATACCGCCCGCTCGATCCTCGACGGGCATATCGTGCTGGCGCGCGAGCTTGCCCAGCGCGGGCAATATCCGGCAGTGGACATCGCCGCCTCGCTGAGCCGGGTGATGAACGACATCGTCGCCCCCGAGTGCCAGCAGCTTGCCCGCGAATTCCGCGCGCTCAGCGCCAGTTACGAGGCCAACCGCGACCTCGTGCTGATGGGCGCCTACCGGGCTGGGGCCGACCCGCAGCTGGACCGCGCCATCGCCATGCACGAAGCGCTGACTGGTTTCCTCTGCCAGAGCGCGGGCGAATCCATTCCCCTGGCGCAAAGCTTCCGCGACCTCGCCGCCTTGCTGCGCGCGGACGCGGCGCGATGAACCCCGAGCGCGCTCGCCTGCTGCGGCTGCAGCGGCTCGAGCGGCTGCGCGCCTATGCCCGTCAGGCCGCGGCGCTGGAATCGGCGCAGGCCGAGAGCACGCTGGTGCAGCTTGAGGCGCTGGCGATGCGGACCCGGCAGCTCGCGGCGGATTACACCCAGCGCAGCGAGGCCCGCGACGGCGCGGCGCTGCAACAGCTCACCCGCTTCGCCGGCGGCCTGCAGGGAATTTCGGCCAGCACCTCGGGCGACGCGATGCAGGCGCGCCGCCTTGCCGACACAAAACTGGCCGCGCTCGCCGCTGCCGAACGCCGCCGTGCCGCCGCACAGGACCGCGCTGATGCGCAGGCACGCAGCTTTGCCAAACTTGCCGCCGAGCCGGCAGGCGGTTCGCGCCGGCCACTTGGCACGGGTCTTGAACAGT
>JANONQ010000600.1:0-5591 GCA_031420935.1 Novosphingobium sp.
TCGGAGGGATCAGGCGCTACGAAAAACTCTGTTTTCAGGAAGCTGCCGCTCATCAATGCACACATATCATCGCCGGCCGGTGTGAAGAAGATGTTTTTTGCCGACTGGCAGCATGCGTAAGGCGACCTATTCAGGCCTGAAATCTAGGCCCGTTTGCGCGCCGGGGACTTCGGAGATGTTTTCCTGGCTGGCTTCGGAGTGGACTTTGTTGCCGCCGCCTTACCATCTCCGGCACTCCCCGGCCCCAGCGATTTCTTGAGTGCCGCCATCAGATCGACCACGTTCGAGCCGCGCGGGTCACTGCCGTCATCTTGCTCCGTTTCGATGTTGAGCACTTTCCCCTTCTTCTTGCGCTCGATCAGTTCGCGCAGCGCATCGACGTAGCGGTCGTGAAACTCACCCGCGTCGAATTTGCCGGTCTTTTTGTCGATCAGCGTTTTGGCGAGGTCCAGCAGTTCTTCGTCCGGGTCAGCATCGCCGATATCCTGGAAGTAGCTTGCCGCCTTGTTGATCTCGTCGGCATAGCGCAGCGTTTCCATCACCATACCGCGCCCGCAAGCCTTGATACTGACGACATATTCGCGCCCGCGCATGGCGAGCTGACCAAGCCCGATCTTGCGGCTGCGGCGCAGCGCCTCGCGCAGGACGATGAACGCTTCCTCAGCAAGATCGTCAGCCGGCACGACGTAATAAGGCTTGTCGAAATAGATCATGTCGATGTCGTCGCTGCCGACAAATTGCGTCAGTTCCAGCGTCTTTTTGCTTTCCAGCCTGACGCCTTCGATTTCCTGCTCGTCGAGCAGGACATATTCGCCCTTGGCATATTCGAAGCCCTTGACGATGTCATCCACATTCACTGGTCCGATCCCCGGCACGATTTTCTCGTATTTGACGCGCTTGCCCGATGGCTCGTGTATCTGGTTGAACGCGATAGTCGCGCCGCTGCGGGTCGCCGAGTAAATTTCGACAGGGATCGAGACGAGCGCCAATCTTATCTGGCCGCGCCAATAGGGTCGTGCCGGCATGTGAGTCTCCTTGCGGGAGATAATCGCTCCGTGGCCAGCCGGTTCCGCAATCAATGCACGCGGCTGAGCCGGGACGTTGAAAATACATTCGCGGCCCTGCTGGTCCTTTCTCCGGTGCCGAGCGTTGCAGTGCAGGTTGAACTTTACCGCGTAGCAGGAGGCTTGGGTGCTGGAAGCAATCGCAGGCTGGGTAGCACCGATCGCAACCATGATCGCCGCCATGATGACGGCGGCCAATCTTGGCGCGCGGGTGACGGGCTGGGGTTTTGCCGTATTCGTCGCCGGCTCGATCTGCTGGTCGATCGTCGGGCTTACTTCGGGCCAGGCGAATCTGGTGGCGACCAACGTCTTTCTGACGCTGGTGAACCTGTTCGGGGTCTGGCGCTGGCTCGGCAGGCAGCGCGCCTATGAAGATGGCGGCAAATCGGCGGAACGCGCCAGCCGACGCTCCGCTGTGCCAAGCTTGATAACCGCGACCGGGATCAGCGGGATGCCAGTGGAGGACGAGACCGGCAATTCAATCGGCAAGGGCGTCGAGGCTTTGATTGAATGCAGAACGAGCTGTGTCAGCTATGTTGTCCTGGCCTCGGGTGGACTTGGCGGTGTCGACGAACAGCTGCGAGCCGTTCCCGTCAGTTCAGTGCAATTTACAAGCGGCAGACTGAAACTGCAGATTTCCGAGCAGGAGTTTCTTGATCTGGCACCGCTCGCTGCCGGCGATTGGCCAGCCGACGCCAAACAAATCGCACGAGCCAGCGCATGAGAAAGCCTCAGTAGACGCCCACCCGCCAGCTTGATCGCAATTTCCGAAATACCCCGCGCAATCGCGCGCAGAATTCACGCAGCTCAGCCCGATGTCATCGCGCCATCGACGACATATTCCGCGCCGGAAACGAAGGAGGATTCGTCGGACGCCAGGAACAGCACCACGTTGGAGACTTCTTCGGGCTGCGCCATGCGGCCCAGCGGGATAGCAGCGGCCGCGCCGCCGCCTTGCGCATCGGTGGCCGCGATCATCATCGGGGTGAGGATGTAGCCGGGGTGGACAGAATTGACCCGAATCCCGTCCTTGCCGTGCCATACCGCAATCAGCTTGCTCATGCCGCGCACGGCGAACTTGCTGGCGCAATAGGCGGCGTTGGACGAGGCTGCGGTGCCAAGCATGCCGGCGATCGAGGAAATGTTGACGATCGAACCGCCGCCCGCCGCGGTCATCGACGGCACCACCGCCTGCATGCCGAGGAACACGCCGAGTTGGTTGACCGCGCAAACCTGGAGGAATTCCTCCTGCGTGAGGTCCAGCAAACCCTTGACGGGGCCGATGACCCCAGCGTTGTTGACCAGAACGGTTACCTTGCCGAACCGCTCCTCGGCCAGCGCGACGACCTGCTTCCAGCCTGCGGCATCGGCCACGTCGTGGCGCATGAAGGCCGCGGCGTCGCCCAGCTCTTGCGCGATTTCCTCGCCGCGCGGGGCGTTGATGTCGGTCAGCACCACCCGCGCGCCTTCGCGGATAAACGCACGGGCATGGGCCTCGCCCATGCCTTGGGCGGCGCCGGTGACAATGGCGACCTTGCCCTCAAGTCGGCCCATCGCGGCTACTCGGCGTTGGCGAGTTCGGCGCTCGACAGCTTGGGCGCAACCTGGTTGACCAGCAGATCCATCGAGTGCTCCCAGGGTTCGGGATTGTCGACATAGTCGTGGCTATAGATCAGCAGCGTGCCGAACGGGCCGCCCAGATCGTCGAACCAGGCTTCCATCTTCTGGCGCACGGTTTCGGGCGAGCCCACGATCCAGACATGTTCGGCGAGGTACTCGGCATCAACCTTGGACTCATCGAAATTTGGATCGTGAAGCAGTCCCTTGAGCACGCCGAAGCGCTGGTATGTCGGCTTGATGTAGCTGTTCCAGGCATGGCCGATGCCGCCTTCTACCGCCAGCTTGCGCGCTTCGGCATCGGTGTCGGCAACGATCACATCGCGCACCACGCGGTGGACTGAACGTTGCGCCACCCGGCCGTTTTCAGCCATCTTTTCGGCATAGGTTTCAAAATGGCTGCGGAGGAAGGCGTTGCCGGCATAGACCGAGGCGGGTATGAACCCGTGGGTACCGGCAAAGGCGATCGACGAGGATGGCGAGGATAGGCCCGTCATCGCCATCGGCATCTCGCCGCCCCAGGGCCTGGTGTCGCGAAACGCATGCGTGGGATCGATCTCGGGATAGCCGGCCTTCCAGTATTTGCCCTGCTCCTGAAACGGCTCACCCTTCCATACCTTGCGCATCAGCTGGATTGATTCGAACATCATCTCATGCGCGTGGCTCATGTCGGTTATCCCGCGCAGTGCCGCGTCACTGGGATAGGCGCCATTGGCGACGCCGAGCATGTAGCGACCCTCCAAAATCTGGCTGAGCCAGGCAGTCTGGATCGCGAGTGTGGCGGGGTTATGATAGGGCAGGAGATGCGCCAGCGGACCGAACTTGATCTGGCTGGTCTGCGAGGCGGCGGCGGCGATCACCAGTTCCGGGCTCGGCACGCTTTCCCAATCGAGCGTGGCGTGTTCACCCACCCAATATTCGCTGAAGCCGATCCTGTCGGCGTGGATGGCCTGGCGAATGCACCAGTCAAACACCTGTTTGGCCGAGCGTTCGGGCCGCAGGAACGGGGTCTGGAACATACCGATTTTCATGGCGCTGCTTTCCTGAATTTAGGGGTGGAGCAAGATCGAGCGATCAACCGAAGTCCTTCCACTCGACGATGATCCCGGCATTGTCGAAGCGGAGCACGCTGCAGAGTTTCAGACGGAACGCCTCACCCGCCTTGCCGAAACCTTCAATATCGACGGCGCAAGTGCCGACGTACCAGCCGATCCGCACGACGATGTCGCCCGAGGCAATGATGCGCTCGGCCGGCTCGAAGTGACGCTCCGTGAAGAAATCGCTGGCGAACTGGCGAATCACGCCCATCAGCTCGTCACGCGATGTCAGGGCGAAATTGCGGTTGAAATGGGCGAAATCGACATCGGCCGCGATCTGCGACTCCATCAAGGCGAAATCCTGCGCATTATAGGCCGCGATCATCGCTTTTGCACATGCCAGATTGTCAGCCACCATTGCTCTCCTTCTGCTTTGACCGCGAAGCTAGTTTGCCGAATTTTCATCGTCAAACATTTTTCGACGATTTTTCGGATTTTCTCCGGCGCTAAGCGAATTCGGCTGCTTACGCTCTAACGTTGGCAAAATCAAACCGACCCTTGGTCGGCAGATTGATAGCTGTTAGGGGGAGTTGGAACTCGATTATCGGACCGGAAATTACAAATGCCAGAAGCCGTCGCAGCCGAATCGCTCCCCGCTTCCGGTGTGGATTCGGATGCGGCAGCTTCTGAATGGACCGCGCTTCTCCATATTATTGCCCACCGGCCCAAACGCGCCAGCGAGCGTAAGCAAGACCGCAGCAAGCGTACCGAACAGCAAATCCTGAGCGCCGCGCTGCGCGTTTTTGCGCGTGACGGGATCTCTCGCTCGCGCATTGCCGACATTGCTGCCGAGGCGGGAATATCGACCTCGACTCTCTATGAATATTATAAGAGCAAGGAAGATCTTGCCTACGATCTGCCCCGCAACCATCTGGGCGACTTTTTCGAGGAGTTCCGGCTGGCCGTCGCGGCCAAATCCAGCGCGCGCGACAGGCTGGTGCTGTACCTCACCATGTCGGCCGATTTCGCCCGTGAGCATGCCGAATGGGCGCGCCTGTTTTATCTAGAGATCTGGCCCAGCGTGTTTGTCAGCGAAACAGATTTGCGCCACTCAGTCGATGATTACGCCCGCGTCGTGATATATCTGCTACGGCAAGGTGAGCGCGACGGAGACTGGCCGCGCGGACAGAATTTATTCCAGACGGCGTCGATTCTGCTCGGCGGTGTCAATCAGGTAATCATTACCTGGCTGCTCTACCGCCGCCCGCGCAATCTGACCAAAGCCAGCATCGAAATTGTCGAGCGGATGCTCGATATGATCGCAGCTGAACCGCCAGCTGGCTAATCACTGGTCGGCGATCCGCGCCGCTCGCCCTTCAAGGAAGGCGTTCACGCCTTCCGCGCCATCCTCGCCCGCCGTCAGCATGCCCGAATGCGCCTGGGCATCGAGATAGGCCTCCATCCAGCTGCGGCCTTCAAGATTGACCGAGGCCACCTTGCGAGCGCGGATGGAGGGCAGGCTTTTGGCAGCGATCTGACGGGCCAGCGCTAGCGCCTTAGGCAGCACCTCGGCGCGCGGCAGGACGTAATTGAAGAAGCCGGTTGGCTCGAGCTCGCGCGCGGTGAAGCGGGCGCCGGTAAACAGCATTTCGCGGATCTTCGCCTCAGGCATCTTGAGCATGGCGAAAATCGCCGCGCCGCCCGCGACCAGGCCGTAATCGATCTCCGGGCAGGCGAACTTGGCATCTTCCGCAGCCACGCGCATGTCGCATAGCGCGCTGAGGATCATGCCGATGCCAATCGCCGCGCCGTTCACCGCCGCAATCACCGGTCTGTCCATCCGGTAAAAGCGGGGGATCTGGGCATTGATGAA
>JANONQ010000601.1:0-3001 GCA_031420935.1 Novosphingobium sp.
GCCTGCCGAGGTTCCGGCCGGCGAAGCCTAAGGGCATTGCTGGCACAGAATCGTTGCGTACCGGGCCCAGCGGCCCGGGCGCATAACCTTATTTCAAGAGGATAGACGCGATGGCCTATGCCGCCACTGACGTGAAGAACCTGCGCGAGCGCACTGGCGCCGGCATGATGGATTGCAAGAAAGTGCTCGACGAGACGGGCGGCGACATCGAGGCCGCGGTCGATATGCTGCGCGCCAAAGGCCTTGCCGCCGCCGCCAAGAAATCGAGCCGCACTGCGGCCGAGGGACTGGTCGGCATCGCCGTTTCCGGCACCCGCGGGGTCGCGGTCGAGGTCAACTCCGAGACCGATTTCGTCGCCAAGAACGACCAGTTCCAGGATTTCGTCCGCAAGACCACCCAGGTTGCGCTCAGTGCTGGCTCGGACGACGCTGCGGCGCTGAAGGATGCACCTTATCCGGATGGTGGCACGATTGGCGAAAAGCTGACCAACAATGTCGCCACCATCGGCGAAAACCAGCAGATTCGCCGGATCAGGACCGTCACCGTGCCGCAGGGCCTGATCGTGCCCTATATGCACAACGCCGCGGCGCCCAATCTCGGTAAGATCGGCGTGCTGGTCGCGCTGGAGAGCGATGCCGGCGCGGACGTGCTCGAACCGCTTGGCAAGCAGATCGCCATGCACATCGCCGCCGCTTTCCCGCAGGCGCTGAACGCCGATGGCCTCGATCCCGAGATGATCAAGCGCGAGCGCGCTATCGCCGCCGAAAAGGCAGCCGAGAGCGGCAAATCGGCCGAAGTCCAAGGGAAAATGGTGGACGGCGCCATCGCCAAATTCGCCAAGGACAATGCGCTGCTCAGCCAGGTCTTCGTGATGGACAACAAGACCCCGGTTGCCCAGGTGGTCGAGCAGGCCGCCAAGGCGGCGGGTACTAAGATTGTGCTCAAGGACTATGTCCGCTTCCAGCTTGGCGAGGGCATCGAGAAGAAGGTGAGCGACTTTGCCGCCGAAGTCGCGGCGGTGGCCGGCATTCCACAGCCAACCGCCTGAACGGATTGCAGTTGGCCCGCGACGGCGGGCTATGGGGGGCGGCACCTGAGAGGGGGCCGCCCTTTCCGCGTTCAGGGACGCAGTGGCGCAATCGGTTTCGGGCGAAGGGTAATCAGCCACATGTCTGGTCTGGTGCCAAAGCGAAATGGCAACACGCTCGTACCGAGTCCGGCCGAAACGATGAGAGTGCGCCGGTTCTCGACAATCCTGCCGCATGCATAGCGCTCGCCATAGCGCGACATTGTCGCCGGAGAGCCGCCCCAGGGATAGCGAATCTGCCCGCAGTGGGTGTGACCGGCGAGCATCAGCGGCATGTCGCCTGGCGTATCGGGAAACGGATCGGGGCTGTGGCTGAGCAACACGGGCGCGCCGCCCAGCGCGCGCATCGCCGTGATCGTGAGGGGCACGTTCGCATGGCCGGTGTAATCGTCGTCCAGTCCGCCGATTGTGAGGGGGCCCCGGCGCAGGGCCGAGTTTCGCAGCACCGCTACGCCATTGCGCGCCAACTCGGCCCGCGCGAGATCCGCGTTGCGCCAGTGATCGTGATTGCCCAGAACGGCCACCGCACCAAATGCCGCTTTGATCGCCTTAAGCGGGGCCAAGGCTTCGCGATAGCCAATATGGCGGGTGGCCAGTTGCCGGTCGCTAATGAAGTCGCCGGCCAACAGCACTATATCTGGCCCAAGCGCATTCGCTTGCGCGACGATCCGTGCCAGCCGCTCCGGCGGCATGTCCGGCCCGGCGACGTGGAGATCGGACAGCAGCAGAAGACGCAGCGGCGGCTGGTCTGCTGGTAGACCGGCCAGCGTCACTTCGGCACGGAGGACTTGCGGATCGGCCATAGTGTCACGCCAGGCAATGACGCTGCAGAGCGCAATCAGGGTGAACACCACTGCCATTGCGGTGCGCGCCCAGCGGAACCAAAACAGGCAAGGTTTGCGGGGCTCCACGTTCTTGGCTGCCTTTCCCTTTACGCGCGTGCCCCATGGCGGCTAAGGAGCCCGGCAGTCACCAACAGTCTTGGATTTCGCTTCTCCCATGCCCCCGCCCAAATACAAGCGTATCCTGCTGAAACTTTCAGGCGAAGTGCTGATGGGCAATCAGCAGTATGGCATCGATCCCGACTTCGTCGCCGAACTGGCGCGCGAGGTGAAGGCGGCGAAAGAAACCGGTCTGCAGATTTGCCTTGTCATCGGCGGCGGCAATATCTTTCGCGGGATGGCCGGTGCGGCCAAGGGCATGGACCGGGCCCAGGCCGATTATATGGGCATGCTGGCGACGGTGATGAACGCGCTGGCGATGCAGAATGCTCTGGAGCAGCTGGGCGTCGAAACCCGAGTGCAGTCGGCGATCCAGATGGACGAGGTATGCGAGCCGGTAATCCGCCGCCGGGCGGAACGCCACCTCGAAAAGGGCCGGGTCGTGATCTTCGCCGCCGGTGTCGGTAGCCCTTACTTTACCACCGATTCCGGCGCGGCGCTGCGGGCGGCGGAAATGAAGTGCGATGCCTTGCTGAAGGGCACCAGTGTCGATGGGGTCTATGATGCCGATCCCAAGAAGGACGCGAAGGCAAAACGATACGAAACGGTCGATTATGACACGGTCTTGGCAAATAATTTGAAGGTAATGGATGCCTCGGCGGTGGCGCTTTGCCGTGACAATTCGATTCCCATCATCGTCTTCTCGATCCGCGAACAAGGCAATCTGGCCAAGGTGCTCGCGGGCAAGGGGACGCAAACCATCGTGCAACAGAGGTTCGATGCGGATGCTGATGCGACTCTGATTGCTCGCCCTTCGAACTCATCCAAGCAATCGACGAAAATAAAAGTCAAAAGTTTCAGGCGAGTGCGGACAGTTAGAACTGTCAGTTAGAATAACAAAGGATTCTGTTCCATGGCCAAATATGACAAGGCTGACCTCGAACGCCGGATGAAGGGCGCGGTCGAGGCGCT
>JANONQ010000602.1:0-3360 GCA_031420935.1 Novosphingobium sp.
ACATCGGCGCAAATCGACCCGCTACATGCTCGGCTTCGAGGACGACTTCCCCGAAAAGCCATCTCCGGAATCTGGACATGGAAACGGGCAAAAGCCATGTCCAAATCCACGACAAAATCACGCAAAGCCATGTCCAAATCCAGAACAAAGCCATCTCCGGAGTCTGGACATGAACTTAGTAAGAAAGAAAGAAACTACTACCGCGCGTAACACGCACGCGAAGGAGGCCCCGGATACCACCTGTCTCGCAGCCTGTGGCGAGGGCCTTTGCCCGGAGGCAAGGGCCGTGATCCAAGCTACCGCGCCGGTGATCGATGGTTGGCTGCAAGCTGGCTACGATCTCGACGCCGACATCCTGCCAGTGCTGCAGGCGAGGACGCAGCGCAAGCGCGTCGACCCGATCCGGACATGGGCGTATTTCACACCGGCCGTCGCGAAGCGCCACGCCCAGAGGGTGGCGCTGGCGGCGAGGGCGAAAAGTGCTGTGGAAACGGGAAGTGCTGCCACGGCCAGTGCCCCAATGAGCCAGCAGGACATCCTGCAGCGCACGGCAGAGTGGCTCAACTCTGGCCGGTTCGTCCCGCCCAGCGCGGTGAACAACACAACGCGGGATGCCCTGCTGCGGGCCGGGCTTGTGACCGAGGCCACCCTTCGCGCCCACCAGATTTATTGACCAGATTGGAAGCCCTGATGCCCATCACACCCCGCGAAATCGAAGATCAGTTTGAGGATGCCGCCCTGACCCTTCGCCGCCTGCCCAACCCGCCGGGCTCGGGCGCCAAGGGCTATGGCAAGTCCTGGCCGGAGTACGTTCACGACGCCAGGCAGGCCTATGGCTACGACGAGGTGCGGATGCGGGTGGTGCCCAGCGCGCGGGATATCCAGCGGATGGAGGATTGCATTAGCTGGCTGGCCTATCTCGACCCCGAGGATGCGCGGATCGTCTGGCTGCGGGCTGAGGGTGTACGGTGGCGGCAGGTTTGCATCCGCGCTGGTGTGGTGCGATCGACCGCGTGGCGACGCTGGGTTGCGTCCCTCCTCACAATCGCCAAGCATCTGAATGCACTGGAGAAATCAGGACGAAAGGCGAGCGCGCCGAAAAGGGCGGCGGATAAGACCGTGGTCAAACCGGATGAAAGCGGGTCGGGCACGTTGTTATGACGGGCAAACACGTCGAACTTCGGGCGCGACAGATGCAACACTTTCAGGGCATATATTTCCTATGCTCGGAAGACTTGTGCGGATCGGATCGCACTGCCCCGCGCCGCTTGCGCAGCCCCCGCGGCCCCCGGTTCCACCCGGGCTTGAGGTGTATGCGGGGGGCAGAGGCGCAACGCCGCGCCAGCGTGAGAGATTTTTTCTGGGTTCGCACCTTGGGTGCGCGGTTCGCAGGTACGCACCCGGCGTCTGAGTTCGCGACCCTCTGCCCCGCCTTGACCACCTTGTCCGTTTCCTAATCTCTTTCGACTTCGGAGGCCGCCGCATGCTTACGTCCAGGACGCCATCCGCCCTTCGATTAACGTTGATCGCGATGGCGTTAGATTGGCTCCGTGCGGAGAATGGGCCCGATACTCTCCGCAAAATCCGCGACGATCTCCACTTGCCGTTGCGGAGAATTATCACCATTATCGCCGCGCGGATTGCGGAGATTGTGATGTATATCTGGGAACGGAATGCTTGGCCGAAACTGATCTGGCAGGACTCTGCAATTGCAGCCCCGCTTGCCGCGGTCCGTCACGATCAGGGGCGCCTTGTGGGACGCATGGAAGCGCTAGGGTTCAAGCTGCGCGAGGAAGCGGTCCTGCAAACATTGACGCAGGATGTGGTCAAGACCAGCGAGATCGAGGGTGAGGCGCTGGACGCAACGCAGGTGCGGTCCTCGATCGCGCGCCGCCTTGGCATCGACATCGGCGCGCTTGCCCCCACGGACCGGGACGTTGAAGGTGTCGTCGAGGTCATGCTGGATGCCACCGGCCATTACGATCAGGCCCTGATGGCAGATCGCCTGTTCGGCTGGCACAGCGCCCTGTTTACGACCGGTCGCAGCGGCATGACCAAAATTCGGGTCGGTCAATGGCGCGATGACAGCGCAGGTCCGATGCAGGTGATCTCGGGCCCGATCGGGCGGGAGCGGGTGCATTACGCGGCCCCGCCTGCAACGCGTGTCGCCGCCGAAACGGCTGGTTTTCTGACATGGTTCAACGCGCCATCTGCAACAGACCCGGTGATCAAGGCCGCCCTTGCCCATTTGTGGTTCGTGACCATCCACCCGTTTGACGATGGCAATGGCCGGATTGCGCGCGCCATCGCCGATATGGCACTGGCGCGGTCCGAAGGCAGCCCTCAGCGATTCTACAGCATGTCGGCCCAGATTAGGCTGGAGCGGACGGCCTATTACGATCAGCTGGAGCGGACGCAAAAGGGCGGCGGCGATGTCACCGACTGGCTGATCTGGTTTCTGGCCTGCTTGCAGCGCGCCATCGACGGGGCACAGGATTTGTTGGCGGCGGTGATGGACAAGGCGCGGTTCTGGGAAAGAGCGGGCAAGGTTGCGCTGAACGAGCGTCAGATCGTTGTTTTGAACCGCCTGCTGGACGGGTTTGAGGGCAAGATGACCTCGTCAAAATGGGCGGCGATTGCCAAGTGTTCGCAGGATACGGCAAACCGCGACATTGCCGCGCTGATTGACGCTGGACTGCTGCGGAAAGGCGAAAGCGGCGGGCGAAGCACACATTACGAGATCGTGCGGGTCTAGGTGCTCGTCTGGCCGATAGCCCGGCGGCATGTTGTGCAGATTGGGCGGGAGTCGGTGCCGAAGGATGTCGCCGGAAGGGCTATCTGGAACGTTGCACCACTGCCCCGCCACTGATGCTTGTCCAAGGTCAAATGAACGGCCGCAATCCGCCAAAAACTGCCGTTTGGTTTCAGCCCCCCGAAAAAGAACACCACCAGTCAGTGCAGCATATCCGCCAGCCCCAGCCCCTCAAACCCCGCCTTCATCGCTGCATCAAACCCCGGATCGATCCCCGCTGGGCCATAGCCGTGCGCCCGGTTCCAAGCATCGATCACCCGCAACTCCGCAGCGAATTCCTCGAGCGACGCGGCCTCCTTCAAGGTCGTGTCGCCCTCGCAATAGCTGAAGATCATCAGGCGGGCCGGGTTGACCCAAGTCCCGAAATAGGACGCATCCTGCGCGGTATCGACCTGCGCCTAGCCCTTCTCGTAGTATCCGTCTTGATCAAGCGGTTTTTGGCACCCATTTTCGATCTGCCTTTACCAAGGCGTTCGCCATCTCGATAAGTTTGCGCATGATCGCGACGATGGCGACTTTCGCTGGTTTTCCAGCGGCACGCAGTTGGT
>JANONQ010000603.1:0-1750 GCA_031420935.1 Novosphingobium sp.
TTTCATGTTCCAATACCGCGAGGCGGCGAACTTCCCCTGGATTAGCCAGGCGGCGTGGCTCTACACCCAGATGGTGCGGTGGGATGGGCTGGCCTTCGATCCCACCGACGCGGCAAAGGCTGCACGGGTTTTCCGGCCGGATGTCTACCGCAGCGCACTCATCGGCACTGGCGAGCCGCTGCCCGGGGCAAGCTCGAAAGTCGAAGGTAGCCTGCTCCAACCCACTGCCGTTAGCACCCAGCAAGGCGCAATGACGCTGGAAAGTAATCGTTTCTTCGACGGCGGCGTGTTCGATCCGGCCGATCTGCCCGGTTACCTGGCCAGTCTGCCCTGACCGAATCTTTTTTGTTGCACTGCAAAATAAAGCTTTACCCGCCCCCGGGGAATCGCTTAGACTTCTCGCTACCGGAAAAGACGTCGTCCAAAGCAGGGCGGCATCGCATTCTCCGCTAAACTTCAACATTGCGTGGCAACGTCGCCGCCCGAACTGGACCCTCCGGGGCCAAGTCGAGGCGGCTTTTTTGTGTGCGCAGAACCGGAGCGCGGCCCGATGGGCAGGGTGGAATCAGGTCAGCAGCAACGCGGCAATCAGCGCCGCCGCGAGCAGCGCGCTGACGGCCTGCCAGAAGCGCACCGGGTCGCGCTGGATCAGGGGCAGGCCTTGCTTCGGGCCGCGGTTGAGCGCGCCGCCACCTTCGAGTGCGCGCAGCAGTTCGATCGTGTCGCCGAAGCGGGCATTGCGCTCCGGCTGGATCGTCGTGAGGATCGCATCGTCGAGCCAGCTGGGAATTTCCGGGCGGTGGCGCGACGGCGGTACTGGCCGGCCGAAGCGCGGCCGCTGGAACGCCTCCTGCTCGCCGAACGGCCATTTTCCGGTGAACCAGCGATAGAGCGTGACGCCGAGCGCGAACTGGTCGGTGAGCTCGTCTCCGGCGTTGCCGTCGAACTGTTCGGGCGCCATGAAGCCCGGCGTTCCGGGAATTTCGTCGCTGTGGAAGTCCTCGACGCGGGGCAGCCGGGCAACGCCGAGGTCGATCAGCTTGAGGCCGCCGTCCTTGGTGAGCATGACATTGTCCGGCTTGATGTCGCGGTGGATCACCTCGAGCCGGTGCAGCGCCGCGACCGCGCGGGTGAGGCGCACCGCCTGTTCGACTCCGGTCTGGAGCGAGGGCAGCGCGCGCTTCAGCCGGTCCGCCATGGTCTCGCCCTCAAGCAGCGGCTGGACGCCGTAAAGCGCGGTTTGCCGATCGGGCCGGACCGGGTGAGCGGCCAGCACAAAGGGGCTGGAAACCCGCTGGGCGAGCAGCATTTCGCGGGCGAACGCGAGCCGCAGCGCGCGCTCGGACAGCACTTCGCGGCGCGGAAATTTAAGCACGACCTGGCTCTTGTCCTCGCCGTCGCGGGCGATCAGCAGCACGGTGTGGCGGCCTTCACTCAGCACCCGTTCGATGGCGAAACCGTCGATACTTTCCCCGGGCCTGGGTGGCTCGGCAAAGGGCAGTGCGGAGAGGCCGGCGAGGATACCGTCGTGGTCGGGTGCGGGCAGGTGGACGATATCGATCACCAGCGCGGTGGCGTTGTCCTTGCCGCCGGCAGCCAGCGCGGCATCGGCGAGCATGTCGGCAGTCGCCTCGGAGCTGGCGTTTTCCCGCAGAATCGC
Source organism: Novosphingobium sp. (assembly GCA_031420935.1). Lineage (GTDB taxonomy): Bacteria > Pseudomonadota > Alphaproteobacteria > Sphingomonadales > Sphingomonadaceae > Novosphingobium. The sequence goes on from JANONQ010000603.1 coordinate 1,661, forward strand.
GGCGATTTTCGCTGCCGAGAGCACGCCATGGATGCCGTCGCTGGTCAGCAGCAGCCGGTCATGCTCGGCCAGTTCGATAGCGGCATGATC
>JANONQ010000604.1:0-1657 GCA_031420935.1 Novosphingobium sp.
CGCCGTGGATCCCGTCGCGCCCGGTCTTGCTCCCGACATAAACGATCGGATTGCCCAGCCCGGTGGCGGCCGAATAGAAAATCCTCGACTGATCGGCGACGCCCACGGTCATTGCGTTGACCAGGATATTGCCGTCGTAGGCGGGGTGGAAGTTGGTCTCGCCGCCCACGGTCGGCACCCCCACGCAGTTGCCATACCCGCCGATCCCCGCGACCACGCCCTGGACCAGATGCTTCATCTTCGGGTGGTCGGGGTTGCCGAAGCGCAGCGCGTTGAGGTTGGCGACCGGCCGCGCCCCCATCGTGAACACGTCGCGCAGGATGCCGCCCACGCCGGTCGCCGCGCCCTGATAGGGTTCGATGTAGCTGGGGTGGTTGTGCGACTCCATCTTGAAGATACAGGCGAGCTTGGTCCCGTCGGGGCCATCGCCGATGTCGATCACCCCGGCGTTCTCGCCCGGCCCGCAGATCACCCACGGCGCCTCGGTGGGCAGCTTCTTGAGGTGGAGACGCGAGGATTTGTAGCTGCAATGCTCGGACCACATCACCGAGAAGATGCCCAGTTCGAGCAGGTTGGGTTCGCGGCCCAGGGCGTGGAGGACGCTGGCGTATTCGTCCTCGGACAGCCCGTGGGCGGCGACGACTTTGGGGGTGATGGGGGAAGGAGTCTCTGACATGCCGCGCGCCTTAACCGCGCGCCGGGCCTAGCGCCAGTGTTGCACGGGAGCGAGCGGCAGCTCACGCAGGAAGGGATCGGTGGTAGCCATTGCGTCCCCGGAATTCGTGTCCCGGAATGCGGATTTAAGACACACCGATCCACTCGGCCTATCTGGTTGTAAAGGCAGCACTCGTGAGCCAGTTTCTGATGTCAGTGGTTTGTAAGTCTTGCATAATTTGGGATGAACCGTCTAATCGGCGATCTTTATAATCACTGTACCAATCTAGCCGGCTTGCTATTCCTGTCGTAGTCTCTTCCTTAGTGATCTCGATGGTGATCCTCTCGACGCCAATCACATCGGGCGAAACCTCGCGGACAGTCTTCGGATCGGCGGGATCGCCGAACGTCACGAACATCGGCCACGCCTCGAAGGCGGGCTTGCCGTTGCGGACGGGCAGGCGACGCGGAAGGTCCTTGGCACCTTCGACTTCGGTCATTGCCCGGCTCCGCGCGGCCATATCATCAAGGTAATAGCCCGGATCGCCCGCCCGTTGCCGTACCTCGCGCACTTCGCCGACCGCCTCGGCGACTTCGCTTTTCGACGTAGGCTCCGGGATCAAGGGCGCTAGGGCGGCACCGGGGATCAAGGTCGCATATTCGGCATTGTCGGGCTTGGTCAGCAGCGCATAATAAGTCCGGCCATCGAGTTCGAGGATCACCGCCTCGCCGGTGAGAATGCGTTCGACCCGGACTCCCGCCGAATCGACCATCGAGCTGACCTCGCGCTGCTCGACGCCGCGCACCGAGGAAAAGGCCTTGCCCCGAGCGTAGATGGTCATCTTGTAGTGGAAATCGGGAAACGGATCGCCGCAGCCTGCCAACAGCGACAGCGCAGCGAACATGGCAAAAAGGCGAGCGATCATCTGACCCGCCTAGCGACGGGAGGTTTCTAAGCCGTAACTCACCCGAACCTTGAAGCCGCCCAGCACCCCACCCCTGC
>JANONQ010000605.1:0-2609 GCA_031420935.1 Novosphingobium sp.
CGGCGGCTTCGGCAACTGGTTCGTTCCGCTGATGATCGGCGCGCCTGACATGGCCTTCCCGCGGATGAACAACATCTCCTTCTGGCTGACTGTCGCCGGCTTCTGCTCGCTGATGATCTCGGCGTTCGTTCCGGGCGGTGCTGGCAACGGCGCGGGTACAGGCTGGACGGTCTATGCTCCGCTCTCCACCTATGGCAGCCAGGGCCCGGCGACCGATTTCGCGATCTTCTCGCTGCACCTGGCCGGTGCGGCCTCGATCATGGGCGCGATCAATTTCATCACAACCATCTTCAATATGCGCGCGCCGGGCATGACCCTGCACAAGATGCCGCTGTTCGTGTGGTCGATCCTGGTCACCGCATTCCTGCTGCTGCTGGCACTGCCGGTGCTGGCTGCGGCCATCACCATGCTGATCACCGACCGCAATTTCGGCACCACCTTCTTCGACCAGGCCGGTGGCGGCGATCCGGTGCTGTACCAGCACCTGTTCTGGTTCTTCGGCCATCCCGAGGTCTATATCATGATCCTGCCGGGCTTCGGCATGGTCAGCCAGATCGTCTCGACCTTCTCGAAGAAGCCGGTGTTCGGCTATCTCGGCATGGCTTACGCCATGGTCGCGATCGGCGTGGTCGGCTTCATCGTCTGGGCGCACCACATGTACACCACCGGCATGAACGTCGAGACCAAGATGTATTTCACCGCGGCGACCATGGTCATCGCGGTGCCGACCGGCATCAAGATCTTCTCATGGATCGCGACAATGTGGGGCGGCAGCCTCTCGTTCAAATCGCCGCTGGTATGGGCGATCGGTTTCATCTTCCTGTTCACCGTCGGCGGGGTGACCGGCGTCGTCCTCGCCAATGGCGGCGTCGACGATGTGCTGCACGACACCTATTACGTGGTGGCGCATTTCCACTATGTGCTGTCGATGGGGGCGGTGTTCTCGCTGTTCGCGGGCTTCTACTACTGGTTCCCGAAAATGAGCGGGCGGTGGCATTCGGAACTGCTCAGCCATGTCCATTTCTGGCTGTTCTTCATCGGCGTGAACATCATCTTCTTCCCGCAGCATTTCCTCGGACTGCAAGGCATGCCGCGCCGCTATCCGGATTACACGCCGGCCTTTTCCTATTGGAACCAGATATCCTCTGAAGTCGGTTACACCACCATGGCAATCGGCATGTTGGTGTTCTTCGTAAACATCATCTACGCGCTGATCGCCGGCAAGAAGGCGGAAGGCAACTATTGGGGCGAAGGCGCCACCACGCTCGAATGGACACTGTCAAGCCCGCCGCCCTTCCACCAGTTCGAGACCTTGCCGGTGATCGACGACAAGGCGCATCATTGATGTCCTGCCCCGCCGCTTTGCGGCAGGGGCTTCGCAAATCCTCCTCCCGCTTGCGGGAGGAGTTAGGGGAGGGCCTGTTGCCCTCAAACCAGGTGATGCTTTGGGCAATGTAACAGGCCCTCCCCCAGGCCCTCCCGCAGGCGGGAGGGGAGGCGATAGCCTTCCTTCTTCGGGGAAGGACGTTAATCTCCCCACCGACTGGCGCGATTTCTTCGCCTTGACCAAGCCGCGGGTGATGAGCCTGGTCATCTTCACCGGCCTGTGCGGCATGCTGGCGGCACCGACGGGCATTCACCCGGTGCTCGGCTTCACCGCGATCCTGTGCATCGCGATGGGCGCGGGCGGCGCGGCTGCGCTCAACCAGTGGTGGGAGGCGGACCTCGACGCCGGGATGAAGCGCACCAGCGCCCGTCCCCTACCCGCCGGCCGGATGGACCGCACCTCGGCGCGCGACTTCGGCGTTGTTCTTTCGGTCGCCTCGGTGCTGCTCATGGGCTTGGCGGTTGGCGTCTTGCCGGCGGCGATCCTGGCGCTGTCGATCCTTTATTACGCAGTGGTTTACACCATCTGGCTGAAACCCCGCACACCGCAGAACATCGTCATCGGCGGCGGGGCCGGGGCGTTTCCGCCGCTGATCGGCTGGGTCGCGGCGACCGGCGACATCACCGCGATGCCGGTGCTGCTGTTCGCCATTATCTTCTTCTGGACCCCGCCGCATTTCTGGGCGCTAGCGCTGTTCGTGCAGACCGAATACGCCAAGGTCGGCATCCCGATGATGCCGGTGGTCGCGGGCGAAACCTCGACCCGGCACCAGATCCTGGCCTATGCCTTGCTGCTGCTGCCGCTTAGCCTGCTACCCTGGTGGATCGGCGGGACAGGCATGATCTACGGCGTGGCGGCGGCGGCGCTGTCGAGCATCTTCGTGGTATTCGCGCTGCGCGTCGGCCTGCGCAGCCGGCAGGGCGAGGCCGATCCGATGAAGCCGGAACGCCAGCTGTTCAAATATTCGATCCTCTATCTTTTCATCCTGTTCGCGGCACTTGTTGCGGACCGTTGGCTGGTGGTGCAGGGAGCGCAGTCATGACCCAGCCGCCAGATCCCGAATCCCAACGCCGCCGCATCCAGCGCACCCGCAACATCGTCATGGCGGTGCTGCTCGCCGGCTTTGTCGTGCTGATCTATGCAATTTCGATCGTGAGGATCGGATGACCACGATTCCGGCGACCGCACTGCATAATCGCAACCGCAGGGTCGGAACGATCGC
>JANONQ010000606.1:0-1569 GCA_031420935.1 Novosphingobium sp.
GTTGCAGTGTGCCGTCGGGATGGATCAGCGCGACGTCGCCCGTATCAAACCACTGCCCCTCGCCCGTCGCGTCCTGCTCGCCCTTGAAATAGCGCGTCACCACCCAGGGGCCGCGGATTTGCAGCGCGCCCGAGGCGATGCCGTCGCGAGGCAGCACCTTGCCGGGATCGTCGAGATCGACGCAGCGCAGCTCAACGCCGATTGGCGGGGCTCCCTGCATGCATTTGCGCGTGACCTGCTCGTCGAAGCTCAAGTCCTCCCAGCCATCGGGCTCGCTGGCGATGGTGCCGATCGGCGAGGTCTCGGTCATGCCCCAGACATGCGCCAGCCGCGTGCCCTGCTTCATCAGCCGCTCGACCATCGAACGCGGCGCCGCCGATCCGCCGACGACGACCTGTTTGAGGTCGGGCAGCTGTTCGCCGGTGGCATCGAGGTGCTGGAAGATCGACAGCCAGACCGTCGGCACGCCTGCCGCATGCGTGACCTTTTCGCGCCGCATCAACTCGCAGAGCACCGCCGGATCGTTGGTTTGCGAATAGACGAATTTCGTCCCCACCGCCGCGCCAGACCAGGGGATCGCCCAGCTCGCCGCGTGGAACATCGGCACCACCGGCAGCATCACGCCGCGCGTATCCAAGGCGAACATCGCGGGCTGCAGCGAGGTTAGCGCATGGAGCATGGTCGAGCGGTGCTCATAGAGCACACCCTTCGGATTGCCGGTGGTGCCGCTGGTGTAGCACAGCATGCAAGGCTCACGCTCGCCGCCGGTGGTCCATTCGGTATTGCCGTCCTCCGCCGCGATCCAGCTCTCGAATTCGCCGTCCAGCGCTGCCGCCGGACTGGTGGAATCGTAACAGATATAGTGCTCGATCGAATTCCATTTCGGCTTCATCCGGTCGACAAGCGCCTGAAACTGCTGGTCGTAGAGCAGCACCCGGTCCTCAGCATGGTTAGCGATATATTCAAGCTGGTCGTCGAACAGCCGGGGGTTGATCGTGTGCAGGATGCCGCCGACGCCGACCGCGCCGTACCATGAGACCAGATGCCGGCTGTGATTCATCGCCAGCGTGGCGATGCGGTCGCCCTTGCCGATGCCGAGCCGGCGCAGCGCCTGGGTCATCTTCAGCGCGTCGCGGCGGACCCCGGCCCAATCGGTCCGGGTTTCGCTGCCATCGGCATAGTGGCTGACGATCTCGCGGCTGCCGTGCTGTCGCGCCGCATGATCGATCAACGACGTAACGCGAAGCTCCCAGTCCTGCATGGCGCCAAGCTGCATGATATCTACCTTCCCGCTCGCAATTTTTTGTACTGAGGCAGCTTGTTTACAAGCTAGGCCACCAGCCGCAAGTGGCTGTCGGTGCGGCCGGCGGTGAGCGTGATATGGGAAATGCCCTCGATTGTCGCCAGCCGTTCGGCGAGGTCGCCGTCGAGCTGGAAATCGCGACCAAGGCGGACCAGCGGTTGCGGGCCCGATCCCGTGCGCAGCCGGGCAAGCACCTCGCCCCGGCCCGGCTCGCCCGGCTGAAGCAGCACGGCCAGTTCCCCCAGCGCCTCTTCCCGGTCCACTTC
>JANONQ010000607.1:0-7368 GCA_031420935.1 Novosphingobium sp.
GTGCCCAGCACCATCGATGGCAGCGTATTGACCGGCGTGGTGATGCCGAAGCGGCGCGCCATGCTGGCAATCGCGCCGAAGCCGATCTCGCTGCCAAGCTTGGCCGCAACCGTATTCTTCGAATAGGCGAAGGCCGTGCGCACATCGATCTCGCCGGCGTAGGTCCCGCCCGAATTATGCGGGCTCCAGCCCTCGATCGTCACCGGCTCGTCAACCACCCGGTCGTTCGGTGTCATCCCCGATTCCAGCGCGGCGAGATAGACAAACAGTTTCCAGGCCGAGCCCGGCTGGCGCACCGCATTGGTCGCGCGGTTGTAGTTCGAGGTTACGTAGTCGGTCCCGCCGACCATCGCGAGCACCGCGCCGTCGCGGTCGAGGCTGACCAGCGCACCCTGCGCACCCCTGGGCACATTGCGAAAAACCGCAGCTGTCGCCGCGCGCTGCATGGAGACGTCGAGCGTCGTCCACACCTCGATCGGCTGGCCCACATCCTGCAACAGGAAATCGAGCTGCGGCAGCGCCCAATCGGTGAAATAGCGTACCGTGTTCTGCCCCTTCTGCGGGGCAATCTTAACTGCTTCTAGATCGGCCCCTGCGGCTTCAGCGGCTGTAATCGTGCCATTGGCCTGCATCACCGCGAGCACGGTTCTAGCCCGCTTGACCGCCGCCTTGGCATCGGCCGTCGGCGAAAAGCGCGACGGTGCTTTTACCAGACCGGCAATGATCGCCGCTTCCGGCAAGGAAATATCGGTGCCGGGGTGTCCGAAGAATTTTCGCGCCGCCGAATCGACACCGTATGCCCCGCCGCCAAAATAGACCTTGTTAAGATAGAGCTCGAGGATCTGATCCTTCGAGAATTTCCATTCCAGCGCCAACGCCAGCACCGCCTCGCGGAGCTTGCGGGCAAAGGTGCGATTGTTATTGAGAAATACGGTGCGCGCGAGCTGCTGGGTGATTGTGGAGGCGCCCTGCCGCCACCGGCCATCGCTGACCCTCACCGACACGGCGCGGGCGATGCCGAGCGGATCGATGCCGATATGCGAACGGAAGCGGCGGTCCTCGACCGAGACCATCGCGGCCTTCATCACCGGCGGAATGCTCTGGTAATCCAGCCACCGTCCGTAGCTCGGCCCCAGGCTGACCAGCTCGGTGCCATCGCGCGCGCGCACGACCACCATCTGCTCGCCAACCTGTGCGCTCCTGAGCTGGCCAAAGCTGGGCAGCGACTGCGCGGTCACGCCGACAGCAACGACCACGAGCATCAGCCCGAGCAAGCCAATTGCCACGGCCCAGATCATTAAGCGGCCAAACCAGCCGCGCGGTTTGGCAGCTTGGCGCTTCGGGGGCGGCGGGGGCGGACGATGTTGAACCGGTCGGCGCAGGTTATCGTTGCGTGCCATCAGGCCTCAAAATCCCCCGCCGGACGCGCGACGCCCACTAAATCACCCGCGATCTGCATCGCCGCCGCCTAACACAGGCTTAACAGTCAGGGCAAAAGCCAAGCGCTCATCCTCCCCGGATTCGCGCTACGCCGAGCAATTCTATGCCTTCGGTTTGAATTCCAGCGAAGCGCTGTTGATGCAATAGCGCAGGCCATTGTCGCCAGGACCATCCGGGAACACATGTCCGAGGTGACCTTCGCATTTGGCGCAGCGCACTTCGGTGCGAACCATGCCATGCGCGGCGTCGCGCAGTTCCTCCACCGCGTCATCGGCAACCGGCGCGGTATAGCTGGGCCAGCCGGAACCGGAATTATACTTGGTCGAAGAGCTGAACAGCGGCGCGCCGCAGCCGGCGCAGAAATATTCACCCTCGGCCTTGTTGCCATCGTACTTGCCGGTGAAAGCGGGTTCGGTGCCGGAGTGGCGGAGAATTTGGAACTGTTCCGGGCTCAGCCGCTCGCGCCATTCCTCGTCGCTGAGCGTGATCTTATCGGTCATCGGCTTCTCCTTTGCGCGGGAGATATGGGGTCAAGGCATGAGCTCGACAATAAGCACGACGCCGTCATGGCCGGTAATGCGCATCTTGGTGCCCAGCTCCGCCGCCGGCCCCTTGGCGAGCCATTCGCTGTCGCCTTGCTTGACCCGGCCGGTGCTGCCGGGGGTAATCGCCTCGGTCACCACCGCGCTCTCGCCGATCAACCGCGCGCCGCGGTCGTTCATCAGTGGGTCGGCGCCTTCGACCGGATTGCTGCGCAGGTAGCGCTTGCCGATGAACACCGAGACGATCGCCAGCACCGCGAAAATGACGATCTGCAGCGGCACGCCGATCGGCACCAGCCAGCTGAGCAGCCCGGTTATGATCGCCGCCCCCGACAACCAGATCAGGAACACGCCGGGAATAGCCATTTCCGCCACCGCCAGCATCATGCCGATGGCCAGCCAGCCCCAATGCGGGTCGAACGCGCCCAGGGCGTCCATTATCCCTGCCCTCGTCCGCCAGAGCCGCCGACAGGGCCGGAAACCGCCTCGCGCACCAGCTCGCCGATCCCGCCGAGCGAGCCGATCAGCTGGGTCGCCTCGACCGGGAACAGGATGGTCTTGGCGTTGGGCGAATGGGCGAAGGCGGCGATTGCCTCGGTATATTTCTGGGCGACGAAGTAGTTGAGCGCCTGCGTGCCCGAGGTGGCGATCGCCTCCGAGACGACCTGCGTCGCCCGCGCCTCGGCCTCGGCCAGCCGCTCGCGCGCCTCGGCGTCGCGGAACGCGGCCTCCTTGCGGCCCTCGGCGGAAAGGATCGCAGCTTGCTTTTCACCTTCGGCCTTCAGGATTTCGGCCTGGCGGAATCCTTCGGCTTCGAGAATGTTGGCGCGCTTTTCACGCTCGGCCTTCATCTGGCGGGCCATGGCGTTGGAGATATCGGCCGGCGGGCGGATGTCCTTGATCTCGATGCGGGTGATCTTCACCCCCCACGGCGCAGTTGCATGATCGATCACGATCAGCAGCTTGGCGTTGATCTCGTCGCGCCGCGACAGCGTTTCGTCGAGGTCCATCGAGCCCATCACCGTACGCAGGTTGGTCGTGGTCAGCTGCATGATCGCGACATAGAGGTTGGCGACCTCATAGGCCGCCTTGCCGGCATCGAGCACCTGGAAGAAGACGATCGCATCGACCCCGACCATGGCGTTGTCGCGGGTGATGATCTCCTGACCCGGAATATCGAGCACTTGCTCCATGACATTGATCTTGTGGCCGACCCGGTCGATGAACGGGATGATCACATGCAGCCCCGGATGCGCCGCCAGCGAATACTTGCCGAGCCGTTCGATGGTGTAAACATGGCCCTGCCGGACGACGCGCACGCCCATCATCAGGAAAATCACCACCACGACGACCAGCGAAAGCAGAAACTCGCCCATTTAATTGCCCCCTATTTCGGCCGCTATGGTAACGTGCGGGAGGCAGGGGGCAAGTAAAAGCGGTCTGCCCGGTGGGGGCGAAATCAAAGCTTCGCGTAAAGCGCCAGCAATCGCCCCCAGGCACGGTCGGCCTGCACCTGATTGTACATCGGCGTATCGGGCACGCACCAGCCGTGGTCCGCCGGATAGACCTCGATCTCGGCAGGGCGACCGGCTGCGGCGGCGGCGGTGCGGAACCGTTCCTTTTCGGCGGGATCCTTGGCATCATCGTTCTCGGCGACGGCAATGAGATAGGATGCCTGCGTGCGGGAGAGCAGCAGATGCGGGCTGTCCGGCTTGTCGCTGGCGAGACCGCCGCCGTGGAAGCTGGCGGCCGCCCCTACCCGGCCGGGCACTGCGGCGGCGGTGCGCACCGCGAACGCCCCGCCCATGCAATACCCTTGAGTACCGATCTTGCGCCCCTTGTCGACCGCCGCCTGGCCATCGAGGAAACCGACGAAAGCGGTCGCATCGCGGATCGTACCTTCAGCATTAAGCGCCGCGATCAGGGGCCGCAGCTTGGCCTGACCCTCAGGCGTGCGCCATTCCGAAAAACTGGTAATCACCGGCGCCGCCGCGCCGCGATAATATTGGTTGGGGACCAGAACCGCATAGCCCGAGCCTGCCAGCCGCCGTCCCATGATCATCATCGCGTCGCGCAATCCGCCGACATCTGGCCACAGCACGATCCCCGGATGCGTTCCTTTGAACGGGTGGACGAAAAAGGCATCGGCGCTGCCATCCGGTGTCGGGATGCGAACGGTGCTCTCGGTCAAGGTGGACGTCTGCACGCTGCTCGGACCCGCACAGGCTGCCAGCGCCGCCGCCCCGCCGAGTGCGGCAAATGCGCGCCGGGTGACGCCCTGGCTGGCGAGCGCCGCATCCTCGGCAACTGCGGTGAATTCATCGCACATTGTATCCGTCTCCTGAAATGCTCAATCTCCCGCGAAGTTCAGCTCGAGATTGATATTGTCCGGATCAGACAGAAATATTTGCCGCAGGTTACCGATCTGGCGGTCGTTGACGCTGTAGTCGATGCCCAGCTCCTCGAGGCGCTGCCTGGTTTCCGCGAAACCCACACAGGTGAGCGAGACATGGTCGATCGGTCCCGTCGCGCCCGAAATTATTCCCGCATGCCGCTTCGGATTGAACGCCTGCACGTGGAAAATCGGCTGTCCCTGATGGTCGACGATCCACCGGCCGTCGAAATCGGGGATGACCATCGGGAACGGCTGTGCCTCCAGCCCGAGCACCGATTCGTAGAATTCGACCGTCTTTGCCAGATTGGCCGCAATGATATTTACGTGGTTCAAACCATTGACTTGCATCGTTTATCTCCAGGGCGGCGGGCAGCAGGCTAACTCCTAAACACCACCGTCCTGCTTCCATTGAGGAGCACCCGATCTTCCAGATGCAGCCGCACCGCTTCCGCCAGAACCCGCCGCTCGATGTCGCGGCCCTTGCGGACCAAATCCTCGGGTGAGTCGGCGTGGTTTATAGCTTCGACATCCTGATGGATAATCGGGCCCTCGTCGAGGTCCGTCGTGACATAATGCGCCGTCGCCCCGATCATCTTGACCCCCCGGGCATGCGCCTGATGATAGGGCTTGGCACCTTTAAAGCCGGGCAGGAAGCTGTGGTGGATATTGATGCAGCGGCCCGACAGATGCGCGGCCATCTCGTCCGAGAGTATCTGCATGTAGCGTGCCAGAACCACGAGTTCGGCCCCGGTCTGCTTGATCAGCGCGCGCACCGCGGCTTCCTGATCAGGTCTGGTATCCTTCGTGACTGGCAGATAGTGAAACGGAATGTCACCGACCATCGCATGGCTGAGCACGTCGCGCGGATGGTTGCAGACGATGCCGACCACATCCATCGCCAGCTCGCCAATCCGCACCCGGTACAGCAGATCGCCGAGGCAATGGTCAAACTTGCTGACCAGCAGCAGCACTTTGCGCGCCTTATCCCGGCTCCGCAGGCTCCAGCGCATGCCATATTCCGCCGCCAGCGCGGTAAAGCCGGCGCGGATCGCCTCCGGGTCGGCCGGGCCGGGATCGAATGCGACGCGCATGAAGAACTCGGCGTCCTCGACGTCGTTAAACTGCTGCGCCTCAATGATATTGCCGCCCTTGTCGAACAGATAGCTGGTCACCCGCGCGGTGATACCGGGCCGGTCGCGGCAGGACAGCGTCAAAATCTGGACATCGGCCATTTGGACTATCGCTTCGCCAGCGCCGCTTCGCATTCTTCAAGCAGCCCTGCGATGATATCGGCCACCGGTTCCTCCTTGGTCACCATGCCGACCGATTGCCCGGCCATCAGCGAGCCGGCCTCGACATCGCCGTCGATCACCGCGCGGCGCAGGGCTCCTGCCCAAAAATGCTCGATCAACAGCTGCGCCTCGCCCATATCGATGCCGCCTGAGTCGAGCAGCCTGGCGACTTCGACCTGCTTGGCGGTGAATTCCGCCGACCCTTTGTTTCTCAGCGCGCGCACCGGGATCACCGGCAGGCGCGGGTCGACCTGCACCGAAGATACCGCATCGCGCGCCGAGGCGCGGAAGAACGCCTTCTTGAACAGCGGATGGGCGATGGATTCGCTTGCACAGGCAAAGCGGGTGCCTAGCTGCACCCCGCAAGCGCCCATTTCGAGATAGGATGCAATCGCAGCGCCCCGGCCGATGCCGCCGGCGACGAACACCAGATTGTCGCCGGCCAGTTCGGGCAGGATTTCCTGCGCCAGCACCGAGGTCGAGACCGGGCCGATATGGCCGCCGGCTTCATTGCCCTCGATCACCAGCGCGTCGGCGCCGGAGCGCAGCAGCTTCTTGCCCAGCGCCAGTGTCGGGGCGAAACAAATGACTTTCGCGCCGGTCTCCTTGATCGCCTCGACGCTGCCCTTGGGCGGGATGCCGCCGGCCAGCACGACATGGCCGACCTTATGGGCGGTGCAGACCGCGATCAGGTCGAACAGCATCGGGTGCATGGTGATGAGGTTGACGCCAAACGGCTTGGTCGCCAGCGCCTTGGTTCCGGTGATTTCGGCATCGAGCAGCGGGGGCGTCATCGCCCCGCAGGCGATTACCCCGAAGCCGCCGGCATTGCTGATCGCCGCGACAAGACCGCGCTCCGACACCCACGACATCGCGCCGCACAGGATGGCGTATTCGCTGCCGAGGAAATCGGCGCCGCGCTGCATGAGGGCGGCGGAGAGGGGGAACTGGGTCATTCAATTCTCCTCCCCTCCCGCTTGCGGGAGGGGTTGGGGGAGGGTCTGTTAGCTAGAGCTTAGCGCCGGATCGAACAGGCCCTCCCCTAGCCCGTCCCGCAAGCGGGAGGGGGAATATTTTACGCCGCCTCATCCGCCGCATCCAGCCCATAGGCGGTATGCAGCACCCGCACCGCCAGCTCGGTCTCGTCCTCATCGATCAGCACCGAGACCTTGATCTCGCTGGTGGAGATCGCCTGAATGTTGATGCCCCGGTCGGCCAGAGCCTTGAACATCGTCGCGGCGACGCCTGCATGGCTGCGCATCCCGACCCCGACGACGCTGATCTTGGCGACCTTGCCATCGGCGATCAGGCGGTAATAGCCGATCGCCTCCTGCTGCGCTTCCAGCATCGCCTGGCACCGCGCCAGGTCCGCCTGCGGCACGGTGAAGGTGACGTCGGTCTCGCCCTTGTCCTTGGCGACGTTCTGGATGATCATGTCGACATTGATGTTCGCCGCGGCGAGCGGGCCGAAAATCGTCGCCACCGCACCCGGCCGGTCGGCGATGCGGGTGAGCGTGATCTTCGCCTCGTTCTTGTCGGCGGCGATGCCGGTGATCAGCTGGCGTTCCATGTCCATATCCTCTTCAATTCTGGCCAGTTCCGCGTCGCCGACTCTCATCGTGCCAGGCAACTTATCGGCTGCCGGCGCATCGTCGTCGATGAAAGATGATAGCAGCTGCACCCGCACCCCTTCCTTCAT
>JANONQ010000608.1:0-2096 GCA_031420935.1 Novosphingobium sp.
CGCTGGTCCTGCTGGATGACGACGAGGCCGCTGGGCAGATGGGTCAACCGCACCGCCGAATCGGTGGTGTTGACGTGCTGGCCGCCGGCACCGGACGCTCGGTAGATATCGATCTTGATGTCCTTGTCTTCGATCTGGACATCGACCTCGTCCGGTTCGGGCAGCACCGCGACCGTCGCCGCAGAGGTATGGATGCGCCCGCCGCTTTCGGTGACCGGCACCCGCTGAACCCGGTGGACGCCGCTTTCGAACTTGAGCTTGGCGAACACGCCCGTCCCGGTGATGTTGGCGACCACTTCCTTAAACCCGCCTATATCCGAGACACTGGCGCTGATCAGTTCGATCCGCCAACCTTGCTCCGCCGCATAGCCTTCGTACATGCGGTAGAGGTCGGCGGCGAACAGCGCGGCCTCGTCGCCGCCGGTGCCGCCGCGAATTTCGAGCATGGCCGGGCGGGCATCGGCGGAATCGCGCGGCAGCATGGTGACGGCGAGGCGGTGCTCCGCCTCGGGGAGATCGACCTTGATCCGGGCGATTTCCTCGTCGGTGAGGGCGCGCATTTCGGGATCGGGTTCGGCGATGGCGGTGAGGCTGGCGAGTTCCCGGCGCATTGACGCGACTTCTGCGGCGGCCCTGGCGACGGGTTCAAGCTCGGCATAGTCGCGGCTGGCGGCGACGAAGTCCGGGCCTTCGAGCGTGCCGGATGCGAGCCGCGCTTCGAGTTCGGCAAAGCGCGAGGCGATCTGGGCGAGGCGGGAGTCGGCGATGGTCACAGCGCACATCCCCTTTCCCCTGGAGGGGAGAGGATACGAAGGCTTGGCGCACTTGCGCCTAGCCGCAGTTGGAGAGGGGTGCGCCGCCCCATCGAGCGCGGCACACCCCCACCCAACCTCCCCCTCAAGGGGGAGGGGCTAGAACGAGACAAATGGCGGGCGTTGAAGATGGTCACTGAAAGCCCCTCCTCTTCAGGGGAGGGGATGACTGCAAAAGATCCGCTTTTCATAGCCGGAAGCGATCGTCACCAAGGACCTTCATCACGTCTTCGTGCATCGAAAGTTGAAGGTCGCTTTCGCCAACCGTTGTAATGGTGAATTGACGCCCATTAGCATCGGGCTGCCGCACATACAGCATGGTGTGAACGCCATCGGTTCGGGCCTTAGCCCCACGCTTTTTTGGGTTTTGACGAAATGCTGTCCAGCATGGAATTCCGTTACGACGCAGCATCGCAGCCACTTCAGCTGCTTTGGTCTCCAGATCGTCCGATTCGGTGAGTATCGCTACAGACGCTTCTACCTCATGTCTTCCCCCCACCAGCATCGCCAGCCGCTCGATCCCCGCCGCCCAGCCGACCGCCGGGGTATGCGGCCCGCCCAAAGTCTCGATCAGCCCGTCATAACGCCCGCCGCCCAGCACCGTGCCCTGCGCGCCGAGCCGGTCGGTGACGAACTCAAACGCGGTATGCCGGTAGTAATCCAGCCCGCGCACCAGTGCCGGAGCTCTCGTCCACGCGACCCCAGCCGCATCCAGTCCCGACGTCACCGCCTCGAAAAACACCTGCGCCTCGCCCGACAAATAATCGTCGATCTTCGGCGCATCCGCCAAAAACACCTTGTCGCGCGGGTCTTTGCTGTCCAAAATCCGCAAAGGATTGCGCTCCAGCCGCTCCTGGCTATCCTCGCTCAACTCCGCCCGGTGGTCCCGAAAATACGCCACCAGCGCCCCCCGCCACGCCTCGCGGCTTTCCCCGTCGCCCAGCGTATTGAGCATCAGCGTCACCCCGTCGCTCACGCCCAGCTCTTTCAGCAACGGCTGGCAGCAGCACGCGCCGCTCAAGCTCGCCACCCACGGGCCGCTGTTCCGCTATGAACGCCCGCAAAAGGGCCGCTACCGGCAGTTTCACCAGCTTGATGCCGAGTTTATCGGCGCTGCCGAACCCCAGGCAGATGTCGAACTGCTGGTGATGGCCGATCAGCTTTTGAAAGAGCTGGGGATCAGCGATGGCGTCACTTTGATGCTCAACACGCTGGGCGACGGGGCGAGTCGTGAAGCCTGGCGCGCCGCGCTGGTCGACTATTTCCGCGCGCACCAAAGCGAAC
>JANONQ010000609.1:0-2883 GCA_031420935.1 Novosphingobium sp.
AGGATCGCGGTGCCGTTGGTGATTACCGCGACGAGATTGCCCTTGGCAGTGTAATCATAGGCGGTGGCCGGATCGTCGTAGATCGCCTGCACCGGCACGGCGACGCCCGGCGAATAGGCCAGACTGAGGTCGCGCTGGGTCGCCATCGGCTTGGAGGCGATGATCTCCAGCTTACCCGGGCGGATGGTCTTGTGATAGAACAGTGCTTCGCGGTCGGTAAAGCTGACGTTGCTTTGGTCGGACAACAGGTTTCTCCCCTATTCACCTGGGCCCTAACCAAACTCGCGGCGACGCGATAGGGGAAAGCGTGCCGGTTCCGCTTTGCGAATCGGCGGCGGCGTCCCAAACCGGCCGGCGATGCACGCCCCCCCACCTCCAATCGGCACCACCCCGATGATGACGCAATATCTGGCGCTGAAAGCCGAGGCCGGCGATTGCCTGCTGTTCTACCGGATGGGCGATTTCTTCGAGTTGTTCTTCGACGATGCCAAGACGGCCGCACAAGTGCTGGACATTGCGCTCACCAGCCGGGGCGAGCATCACGGCGCGCCGATCCCGATGTGCGGGGTGCCGGTGCATGCGGCGGAAGGCTATCTCGCGCGGCTGATCAAGGCCGGCTGCCGCGTCGCCATTGCCGAGCAGGTCGAGAGCCCGGCGGAGGCGAAACTGCGCGGCGGCGGCAAGACGCTGGTGGCGCGTGACATCGTCCGCTTTGTCACCGCCGGCACGCTGACCGAAGAGGCGCTGCTGGAGCCGCGCCGGGCTAATGTGCTCGCGGCAGTGTGCGATCTTCGCGGCAGCATCGGCATCGCCTCCTGCGATATCTCGACCGGGCGGATGGAGCTGGAGGAATGCGCCGCCGACCGGCTGGGCGCGGCGCTCGCGCGGCTGGGGGCGAGCGAAGTCGTCGCCGCGGACGGCTGGGCGGACGCGCCGCTTGATGCCACCCCCCGCCCGGCGCGCGACTTTGCCAGCGATCCCGGCGAGGCGCGGCTGAAGGCGGTGCACGGCGTCGCCACGCTCGACGGCTTCGGCAGCTTTTCACGCGCGATGCTGGCGGCAGCGGGCGGACTGATCGCCTATCTCGACCATGCCGGACGGGGCTCGCTGCCGCTGCTGCTGCCGCCGGTGCTCCGCGCCGGCGAGGCGCATCTCGCCATGGACGAGGCGACGCGGGCCAGCCTTGAAATCCTGAGCTCCAGCCAGGGCAGCCGTAAGGGCAGCCTGATCGACGCGGTCGACCGCTGTGTTACCGGGGCCGGCGCGCGGCAACTGGCAGAGGACTTGTCCGCGCCGCTGACCGATGCGGCTGTCATCGCCGAACGGCTCGAACTGGTAGGGTGGCTGCTGGACGATCCGCTATTGCGCGAGGATTTGCGCAGCGTATTGCGCGCGCTGCCCGATGTCGGGCGCGCATTGGGCCGGGTGGTTGCGGGACGCGGTTCGCCGCGCGACCTGGGCCAGCTGCGCGACGGGCTCAGTGAAGCCCGGCGGGTGCGCGACCATCTGCAAACCCGCCAGGACCGCCCGGCGCTGCTGGACCGACTGCTGCCCGCGCTCGGCGGTCATGGCGCGCTGGTCGATCTCTACGTCCGCGCGCTGGTGCCGCTGCCGCCGACCGAGCGCGCTGCTGGCGGCTACATCGCCGAGAGCTATGATTTCGCGCTCGACGCGCTGCGCCAGACCTCCGGCCATGCCCGCCGCGCCATCGCCGCGCTGGAGGCGAAATATCGCGGCGAAACTGGCATCCCCGCGCTCAAAATCCGCCACAACGGCGTGCTGGGCTATTTCATCGAGGTGCCGGCCAAACACGCCGACCGGCTGATGAGCGCGGACAGCGGCTTCACCCACCGCCAGACCATGGCCGGCGCGGTGCGGTTCAATGCGCTGGCGCTACATGAGGAAGCCAGCCGCATCGCCGAGGCGGGGGGCCATGCGCTGGCTGCCGAGGAAGCGCATTTCGAGGAGCTGACCGCCGCTGCGCTGACCTCGCGCCTTGCGATTGCCGAGACCGCCGCCGCGCTTGCCCGCATCGATGTTTCCGCCGGGCAGGCTGAGAGGGCGGCGGAAGGGGGCTGGTGTCGGCCGAGTCTGGTTGAAGAGCCATGCCTTGCCATAGAGGGCGGGCGTCATCCGGTGGTGGAGACGGCACTGGCGGCAAAAGGCGAACGCTTCGTCGCCAATGATTGCCGGCTTGGCCCGGACGACCGGCTATGGCTGGTCGGCGGGCCGAACATGGGCGGCAAGTCGACCTTCCTGCGGCAGAACGCGTTGATCGTGCTACTGGCGCAGGCCGGCGGCTTCGTGCCCGCGACCAACGCCACCATCGGCCTTGTCGACCGCCTGTTCAGCCGGGTCGGCGCGTCCGACAATCTCGCGCGCGGGCGCTCCACGTTCATGGTCGAGATGGTCGAGACCGCTGCAATTCTGGCGCAGGCGAGCGAACGCAGCTTCGTCATCCTCGACGAGGTCGGGCGCGGCACCTCGACCTATGACGGGCTTGCGCTGGCCTGGGCAGTGGCCGAGGCGGTGCACGGGACCAACCGCTGCCGCTGCCTGTTCGCCACCCATTACCACGAGCTTTCGCGGCTGGCGGCCAGCTGCGAGGCGCTGTCGCTCCATCACGTGCGCGCACGCGAATGGAAGGGCGATCTGGTGCTGCTTCACGAGGTCACTGAGGGACCGGCGGACCGCAGCTACGGCCTCGCCGTCGCGCGGCTGGCCGGGGTGCCGGCACCGGTTCTGACGCGGGCCAAGCAAGTGCTCGACCGGCTCGAGCGCGGCCGTGCCGAGACCGGCGGGCTGGCGGCGGGGCTTGGCGATTTGCCGCTGTTCGCCGCCGCGCTGGAAGCCCAGGCCGCCGAAGTGGACGCCCTGCGCGAC
>JANONQ010000610.1:0-1841 GCA_031420935.1 Novosphingobium sp.
TACATCGTCAGCGCCCCGGTCCAGGCCGACCGCACCGGCGATTCGATCACGGCGCTCAACCAGCAGATCGCCTTGTTCCTCGGCAAGAAAGGCGTCACCGCGGAAGAATTGACCCGCGCGGTGTCGAACAATGTCCAGGCGCTGCCCGGGCGGTTCGAAACGTCGGGCGCGGTGCTGTCGGCGATGATGAGCAACGACCTCTACGGCCGCCCCGACAATTATTTCGAACTGCTTGGCGACCGCTATCGCGGGCTGACCCGGACCAGTGCCGACCAGGCGTTGCGTGTCGCGCTCGACCCGCGCGGCTTCGTGTGGGTGGTGGTCGGCGACGCCGCCAAGATCCGCCCGCAGCTCGACAAGCTCGGCATGCCGGTCGAGGTGGTGCAGGTGAAGTAAGAAATCCTCCCCGGAACGGGGAGGTGGCAGCACGAAGTGCTGACGGAGGGGGCCCACGTTCGAACCGGGGCCCCCTCCACCAAGTTACACTTGGTTCCCCTTCCCGTGCCGGGGAGGAATTAATCGCGTGACGTGGCCCATTTTGCGTCCGGGGCGCGCTTCGCCCTTGTTGTAGAGGTGCAGGTTCGAGCCCAGCTCGGCAAGAATCTCGGCCCAGCGATCGACGTCGGTACCGATGAGATTGTCCATCACTGCCCCGCCTGCCACCATGTCCGCGCTGCCCAGCGGAAGACCGCAAATAGCGCGGATATGCTGCTCGAACTGCGAGGTGCCTGCGCCCTCGATCGTCCAGTGACCACTATTGTGGACGCGGGGTGCAATCTCGTTGACCAATGCGCCGTCACCGCACGCGAAGAATTCGACGGTGAACATGCCGACATGGTCGAGCGCGGCGGCGAGCGCGGCGGCGGTGGCGATCGCGCTTGTCGCCAGCGCCTCGATCGGCGGCCCGGCGGGTACGGTCGAGCGGCGCAGGATGCCACCGTCATGCTCGTTGCGCGGACAGGGAAAGGCGCTGGTGCGGCCATCGGCGCCGCGCGCGATCAACACCGAAAATTCGGCATCGAAGGCGACCGCCGCCTCGGCCACCGCGGGCGCGTCGCCGATGCTCGCCCAGGCGGCACGCGCCTCTGCTGCTTCGCGGATCCACGCCTGGCCCTTGCCGTCATAGCCCAGCCGCCGGCTTTTCAGCACCAGCGGCAGGCCAAGCGCGGCGACTGCGGCGTCGAGCTCCTCGACCGTGCCGACCTCGCGCCACGCCGCGACCCGCGCGCCGGCGCTCTCGATGAAGCGTTTCTCGGCAGCGCGATCCTGCGCGATTTCGAGGCTGCGGGTACCGGGGCGAAGCTTCTCGCCCAGCGCGGCAAGCGGCGCGACCGGGAGATTTTCGAATTCATACGTCACGACGTCGCACGCCGCAGCAAAGCGCGCCAAGGCGGCCTCATCGTCGAACGCCGCCCGGGTGAAGGCGCCGCTAACCTCCGCCGCGCACGGCCGGTAATGCGGGTCGAAGATGTGGCATTTATAGCCCAACCGCGCCGCCGCCATGGCCATCATCCGGCCGAGCTGGCCGCCGCCGACGATGCCGAGGGTCGAGCCCGGTGCCAGGCTCACGCCGGCGCCTCGGGCACCGCGTCGGTCTGCTCCGCGCGCCATGCGGCGAGCCGCGCCGCCAGCGCCTCGTCGCCGGTCGCCAGCATCGCCGCCGCCAGCAGCGCCGCATTGATCGCGCCGGGCTGGCCGATCGCCAGCGTCCCGACCGGCACCCCGGCGGGCATCTGGACGATCGACAGCAGGCTATCCATGCCCTTCAATGCCTTGCTCTCGACCGGCACGCCGAGCACCGGCAGCGCGGTCATCGATGCCGCCATGCCGGGCAGATGCGC
>JANONQ010000611.1:0-3300 GCA_031420935.1 Novosphingobium sp.
CGATGCCGCCACCGGCGCGCATTCCCCCGCGCTGGTCAGCCAGGGCAAGATCGCCGGGGTGATCGCAGCCAAGCCGGCCGAGCGCCGGCAGATGCTCGAGGAAGCGGCGGGGATCGCCGGGCTGCATGTCCGCCGCAAGGATGCCGAGCAGAAGCTGCGCGCGACCGAGGCCAACCTCTCCCGGCTCGCCGACATCATGGCCGGGCTCGACACGCAGATCGCCGCGCTGCGCCGGCAGGCGCGCGCGGCGGAGCGCTACAAGGCGCTGACCGACAAGATCCGCCTGGCCGAAGCGCGGCTGATCTACGCCCGCTGGCGCGATGCTGCCGCCGCCGCCGACGCCGCGCGGGCCGAGGCGCAGGCCGCCGAGATGCGCGTGACCGAGGGTCAGGCCAATGCCCGGGCCGCTCAGGATGCGCAGCACGCCGCCGCCGCCGCCGCGCTCGCCGAGGCTCGCGATAGCCTGGCTGACCGGCGGGACGATGCCAGCGCGCATGGCCCCCGCATGTCAGTGCTCACCAGCCAGCTCGAAGCCGCCGAACAACGTCTCGCCGATCTCGACCGCCAGCGCGCCCGGCTGGAGGCTGACCGCGGCGATGCCGACCGATTGACCCGCAACGCCGCCGAAGCCTTGGCCCGTCTGCAACGCGAACTTGCCCAAGGGGAGGCGAAACTAACCGCCGATGAGGCCCGGCGTCCGGCGCTGGCCGCCGGGCTCGACAACGCGAGCGAGGCTGCACGGACGGTCGAACTGGCACAGGCCCAGGCAACGGCGGCGCAGGCCGGCGTGGAGGCGGAATGGCGGGTTGCCGAAGCGGAACTGGCGCAGGCACGGGCGCGGCTCGACCGGTTGGACAGCGAAGCGGTGCGTCATGCCGCCTCGCTCGCGGCTGTGGCGCAGGCAGGCGATCCCGATGCCGCAGTGGCCGAGGCACAAGCGCGCCGCGACACAGCCGCCGAGGCCGTCGCCGCAGCTCGCTTGGCGCATGAGGCCGAGCATGCACGCAAAGCAGAGTTGCAGGTGGCCCGCGACGAGGCCGCCACCGCCTTCGCGTCAGCAAAAGGTGAACTCGCCGGGATTGAACGCGAACATGCCGCGCTGCTGCGTGACCGCGAAGCCCGTGCGAAGCAGGCACAGTCCAAACACGGCCTGCCGCTCGCGCTCGACCTGGTGCGCGCCGCGCCCGGCTATGAGCGGGCCCTTGCCGCCGTGCTCGGCCGCGACGCCAAGGCAGCTCTCGGCGCCGCGCCGGCCGGTGAGGACGGGCGCTTCTGGACCGGGGCCGCCGCCCCTTCGCCGGTGGCGCAGAGCCTCGCCGCGCATGTCCGCGATTGCCCGCCCCAACTGGCCGCTCGCCTCGCGCTGGTCCATGTTGCCGAGGCTGACGATGGCCGGCTGCTGGCACCGGGCGAATGGCTGGTCACCCGCGCCGGTCAGCTGCGCCGCTGGGACGGTTTCGTTGCGCGCGGCGAAGGCGGTGCTGAGGCCGCGCGGTTCGAGGCGGAGAACCGGTTCGCGCAGCTCGATGCCGAATTGCCCGCCAGACGCGCGCTGGCGGCTGAGGCCGAGCGGCTTCAGGCCGAGGTCCAGACCAAGCTTGCCGCGCTCCAGTCCGGGGCAGTTGCTTCGGAACGCGCGCTTGCGGCCAGCGCCGATGCCGAGCGCAGCGCCCTGCGCGTGCTCGATCAGGCCGAGGATGCCCGGGCCCGCCAGGCCGCCCGCCGCACCGAACTCGCGGCAGCCGAGGGTGATCTTGCCGAGCAGCGCTGGCAGGCTGAGGGGGACCGCACCAGTGCTGAGGACCGCCGTACCGCCCTGCCCGATCCCGCTAACGGCCGCGCGACCCTCGCCGCCGCCCAAGCCAGGCACGAGGCAGCCCGGCAAGCGGTGCAGGCGGCTTTTGCCGCGCTATCGGCGCAGGACCAGGCGCTGGCTGTGGCGCGCGAACGCACTGCGGCGCAGCGCTCCGACATCAAGGGCTGGCAGGCCCGCGCCGGCGACGCCACCAGCCGCCTTGCCGAAATGGGGCGACGCTCCACCGAAATCGAGGAAGAGCGCGCGGTGGTCTCCGCCAAGCCCGCCGCGCTGATGCGGGAGATCGCGGCGGGCGACGGAACGCGCGCGCGGCTGGGCGCCGAACTGGCCGCGGCCGAAACCGCGCTCGCTACCGCCAGCGAGACCGCCCGTCAGGCCGAGGCTGCGCAGGCCAGCGTGGGCGAAGCGCTCGCCTCCGCCCGCGAAGCCCGCGCCGGCGCCGCCGCGCGCGCCGAGAACGAGGAGAGCCGCCGCGCCGAAATGGCGGCAATCTCCGGCGAGCGCTTCCAGTGCCCGCCGCCGCTGCTGCCCGGCCGCTTTGCGTTCGTCGCCGCAGAAGTGGCCGCAGCGAGCGAAGAATCCGCCGCGCACGACCGCCTGATCGCCGACCGCGAGCGGCTCGGCCCGGTCAATCTCGTCGCCGCCGACGAACTCGCCGAGGCCGAGGCGAGGGCCAGCGAGAGCATCGCCGAACAAGCCGAACTCAGCGAAGCGGTCCACCGCCTGCGCGGCTCGATCGGCAACCTCAACCGTGAAGGCCGCGAGCGCCTGCGCGCCGCCTTCGAGGAAGTCGATCGCCATTTCCGCCGCCTGTTCACCCGCCTGTTCGAAGGCGGGAGCGCGCATCTCGCGCTGGTCGATTCGGACGATCCGCTCGAAGCCGGGCTCGAGATTTTCGCGCAGCCGCCGGGCAAGCGCCTGCAATCCCTGACGCTGCTATCCGGCGGCGAGCAGGCGCTGACCGCGATCGCCCTAATCTTCGCCCTGTTCCTCACCAACCCCGCGCCAATCTGCGTGCTCGACGAAGTCGACGCCCCGCTCGACGACGCCAATATCGAACGCTTCTGCGACCTGCTCGACGCGATGACCCTGGAAACCGCCACCCGCTACCTGATCGTCACCCACAACGCCGTCACCATGAGCCGCATGCACCGCCTGTTCGGGGTGACGATGGTCGAACAGGGCGTGTCGCGGCTGGTCAGCGTGGACCTTGGCGGGGCGGTTGAACTGCTGGCGGCGGAGTAGGGTTGACTTCTAGGTTTTTGGAGTTACTTTAATATCATCGCCGACCTCGCTTGCTCCAAGTCCAGGACTTTATATTGGAAAGGAATCGAATGATCCGAATACCGAGCTAGATAGGCTCGATGGACAAGGCAAAAATCACTTTCGATGCGGCCAAGCGCAAGCTGACGCTTGACCGGCGTGGCCTCGATTTTGCGCGGGCGGCCGAAATTTTTAACGGGATTGAGCTCACTCAACAAGAT
>JANONQ010000612.1:0-2025 GCA_031420935.1 Novosphingobium sp.
AGGTAGTTTGAGATCGAGAAGGTTATCCCCTGGCTGATATAGCCCAGCGCAATCGCGCCCAGCAGGATCACGAACGCGGGGTGCGTCAGGCACTCGCGGATGTCCGCAAATGCCGCGCCCAGGCCTTTGCCGGTGCCGGGATTGTGGGGGGCCGGCACCGCCACATAGCGATGTTGGGCAATCGCCGAGATCAGCACCGAGCCGGTGATCAGGATCGCCCCGGTAATGCCGAAATTGCGATAGCCTTCCGCACTCAGCATGTCGCCTGACAGGAACACCTGATAGGCCAGCATCAGCATCAGCAGACCGCCGGCCCAGCCGAACAAGAAGCGGAAGCGGATAAGGCGGGTTCGTTCGTCATAGTCGCGGGTGATTTCGGGAACCAGCGCGTTCGAGGGAACCTCGACGCAGGCGACCAGCCCGCGGACCAGCACTGCGCTCATCACCAGCACCAGAAAGCTGGGTTGGCCGGTCGGCGTCCACAACACGTACCACGCCACGCCCAGCGGAATCGCCGCGAGGTAAAGCCACGGCAGGCGGCGTCCCCAGCGGGTGCGGGTCCGATCGCTGAGGTGGCCGATGATCGGATCGAGAAACCCGTCGAATACCAGCGCGATCAGCAGCGCGAAGCTGACCAGCCGCGCCTCCATGCCCAGGACCTGGTTGTAGAACAGCAGCAGGAACGTCGAAAAGCCGTTGTCCTTGACCCCGTAGGCAACGCTGCCGATCGCGTTCGACAACGCGAGACGGGTCGGCACCCGGCCTTTGATCGGGATCACTTGGGTGCAACTCCCGCATCGCCCTCGATGTAGGCGCGCAAGCCCTCGAACAGGTCGGGCATGGTATCGTCCCAGGCGTGGCGGGGGCCGACGGTGATGCCGCCGTCGATCACCATCGAGGCGCCGGTCATGAACCCTGCATCCTCGCTGGCGAGGAAGGCGACTGCACGGGCGATGTCGAGCGGCTGGCCGCCGCGCGCAACGGGTTGGGCCTGCCTGGAAGCCTCGGCGATGATCGCGTTCGCGATGTCGCGCTTGTCGGGCGGGCAGTCGAGTGAGGCGACGAAGATGTTGGTGTTGATGAAGCCGGGCTGGACCGCGTTGACCCGGATGCCGTGCCTGGCCAGGTCGGTCGCTGCGCATTTCGTGAGGTGAAGCACCCCGGCCTTGGCGACCGCGTAGGCGGTCGGCGAATAGCCCGGCCCGACCGCGGCGACGCTGCTGGTATTAACGATCGAAGCGCCTGCCCGGCCTTTCATGTGCGGCACCGCATAGCGGATCCCGAACGCGACCGAGCGTAGCAGCAGGTCCATCGTCCGGTCCCAGCCCTCGGGCTCGATCTCGTCGATCTTTTCCTTCGCCCCACCCGCGCCAGCGTTGTTGAACACCACGTCGATCCCGCCGGTCTCGCGCGCAGCGCGGTCCATCAGCGCCTTGATGGCCTCGGTCGAGCACACATCGCAATGCTGGAAACGGATGTCGCCGTTGGAGCTTGCGGCAAGCGCCTCACCCCCGGCGGTGTCGATGTCCGCGGCAAAAACCGTCGCGCCTTCGCTGGCGAACAACAGGACCGCGGCTTTGCCGATCCCGGATGCCGCACCCGTGATGACAACCGTCTTGCCGGTGAATCGCATGACCTCTCCTGTTTTGTCTTATTGCCGCGCACCTTAGGCGGAGGTGGCAGGCCGTCAACGTCGCATGAGTTGACGCTACGGCAACCGGCCTTGCGGAATTTGCTTGGCCGGAGAGCTTGCGTAACGCCCCCGAATCGCCTTAATCACGCGGTTAAAGAGAGGAGCCCTCCCATGTCCGACCTCGAAGCCTTCCGGGCCGAAAACCGCGCCTGGCTTGAAGCCAACTGCCCCCCCGAAATGCGCCAGCCGGTGCGCACCGAGGACGACGTCTGCTGGGGCGGGCGCGAGGTGAAGTTCAAGAGCGAGGCCCAGCGCCAGTGGCTCGAGGCTTGCGCCGCCAAGGGCTACACCGTGCCCGACTGGCCAAAGGAATACGGTGGTGCGGGGCTGAG
>JANONQ010000613.1:0-6110 GCA_031420935.1 Novosphingobium sp.
GCGACACTCCCTTACGACCGGGAACCTCCATCCGGTGCTCAATTTGGTGCTCCACAGCGATCCTCCCGCAAAACTCATTTGCAGGTTGACTTGACCGAAAAACCGCCAAGCCGAAACCACGGGGCGGACGCAGCGCTTACGATCGGTCAGCCAAAGACCCGTGCCAGCCAATCCGCGCGCCATCCGGCGCTGCCGTTGGCCAGCCAGTCGCGGTACCAGCCGCCATAGGCTTCGGCTGCGTCATTTCCGACGGTGCGGTCGGTTTCCTGGCCGGAACCGAACCGGGCGTAGTAGTCATCCTCGGTCATTGGTTTGGCGTACAGTTTGCCCTGATCGCGCGACAGGATGTTCTGGGTGGAGAGCATGATCTGAGGTCCTTCTCCTGGTGCCTTGATTGGCTTGGTGAGGTCAGACTGCAGACAAGTGGTGCATTATGTCCTTTGGCGGGGGATTAAATGGTGTGAAATGTTCCAAAGACTTCCTCAGACCTCGGCCATCCCCGCCAGCCGCAGCCCGTCCAGAATGGCGGCGCAGCGGGAGGGGTCCTTTTGCGGCTGCCCCGCCCAGATGCTGGCGACGGTGGCCTCCGGGGCGAGGTTGCGGAACTGGCCAAGATACTTCCGTGCCTCGTCCATCTGGCCAAGCTGGGCATTGGCCGCGATCAGCATCCAATAGGTGCAATGATAATTCGGCGTCAGCGCCAGCGAGCGGGCAGCCCAGAGCAGGGCTTCAGGGTAATCGCCGAGAGCCACGTGACAATGCGCGATACCGGTCAGGGCAATGTGGGCGCTGGGATCGCGGGGACTGAGCCGGATCGCGCGGTGAAAATACGCCAGCGAGTCCGCGAGATTGCCACAATGCAGATGCGCGATGCCGACTCGGCTGACGACCTGCAGGTCATTGGGGTTGGCCTCGACCGCTGACAGGATAGCCGCCATTACCCAGTCATAGTCCTTGGTGAAGTGGAGCAGTCCCATGCTGCAATGGGCAATCACGGTCGCGTCCCCCGCCGCACGCTCAAGGCCCCTGCGCGACAGATTGGCGCATTTCTGCCTGTCATCGGAGCGGACATGCGGAAAGCCCGCAATGATTGATTCGCCGATCGCAAAGGAGGCAAAGGCAAGAAATACCGGATTGTCCGGCTCCAGCGCCAATGCTTCTGTCAACAGCGCAAAGGCCTCCGCATTGTCCTCGGCGGTTTCCATCAACAGTTTCGGCAGCGCCCGCAGATATAGGTCATAGGCGGCGATGCTGCCCGGCCGCTCGCGGCGCGAGCGTTCAAGTTCTGCCTTCTGGATATGCGGCTCGGCCACGCTCGCCACGCTTTCGGTGATGCGATCCTGAAAGTCGAACACGTCTTCGGTCGCACCGTCGAACTGCTCGGCCCAGATGTGCTGGCCGTTCTCGCATTCGACCAGTTGCGCCGAGATTCGCAGCCGGTCGCCCGCCCGCCGGATGCTGCCTTCCAGCGCATAGCGCACCCCAAGGTCATGGCCGACTTGCCGGACATCGACGGCCTGGCCCTTGTAGGTAAAGGAGGAATTGCGGGCAATCACCGCGAAGGATTTGAAACGGGACAGGGCGGTGATGATATCCTCGACCACGCCATCGGCGAAGTAGTCTTGCGCCGGGTCGCCGCCCAGGTTGACAAAGGGCAGGACGGCGAGCGCCGGTTTCAGAGGCTCGGGGACCTCTGGCTTGGGTGGTTGCGGTAAGACCAGTCGGTAGCCGACGCGCGGCACGGTGACGATCCAGTCCTGCCCTTGCGGGCCGGGGCCGAGCGCCTTGCGCAATCCGGCGATCTGCACCGTCAGGTTGCCTTCCTCGACCGCAAGTCCGGGCCAGACAGCCTCCATCAGATCGGCTTTGGTTACGGCGGTGCCGCGAGCTTGGGCAAGGGCTGACAGCAGGGCGGCAGCTTTGTGGCCAAGCGGCACCCGTTCGTTGCCGCGCCAAAGGCTGGCGTGGTCGGGGTCGAAGGTGAAGGGGCCGACGGCGTGGGACTCGGGTGGCATGGCGCGACTATAGGCCCTGCACCCGGCTTGGCAAACCGACTCGTGCCTGTGAATTGCGGCACCCCCGGCAGAGCTTCGCCCGAACGCATTCGCCATCTCTCATCGTAAACTGAATCGCCGCTCTCGGAAGCGAGCGCCTCTTGGTTTTGGCACCGGCATCGCTTGTCCCCCAGGGAGCATAGAAGGGACTGTATGCTTGCCAGCGGGATCGATTGCTCATGTGTGTCGTGCCTTCTCGCCCCACTGAACTGCACTACGTCCTAAAGTCACCGATGGCAGCTATCCCGGGAAAGCGGACCCGAGCGGGTGCAGCAGCGTGGTTGCAGCATAACGTGATAGCGGCCATTCGAGGCGACACCTACCCCTGACCAGAGTTGACGGTCAAGCCGGGCGGAGAGCGGTCATTGGGCATGACATCAGGTTCATCTCGCCCAATGCAAAAGCGGTCATTCGGTGCAGAGCAAGGGACTGCCATCCAACCTTCTTTGGCGATTGTACATCGATCTAACCTGCATGTTTCGTTGTAAGGCAACCCGTCATATGATGCATTAATTTACTCTGAGTTCTCATTCCTTCTTGCCAGTGAATCGAGGACGGCCCCCGAATCTTGTTGACGATATGCGCCTCAATGCAAAGGCTTTTTGGCTGGTCGCGGCGCTGCGACTTGTGGCGATCTATACTTCGCGTTGGGTGGTCATCAAGGATAGCGCGTAGCTTGACGATGATGGGTCGACCGAGGAGTTTCTTACCCATTTGGCCGAGCGTGCGCGGGTCCCGACACATCTCCTCACATCGCAAGCCACAGGTAAAGCGGCAGACCCAGCGTCAGATTGAAGGGAAAGGTGACGCCCAGCGACATGGTCAGGTAGATACCCGGTTCGGCCTCGGGCAGCGCAATGCGCATCGCCGCTGGAACCGCAATGTAGGAGGCTGAGGCGGCTAGAACCGTCAGCAGGAACAGGCTGCCGCCCGACAGCCCGATCAGCCCGCCAAGGCCAAGCGCCATCGTGGCCCCGGTCAGCGGGATCAACACCCCGGCCGCCAGCAGGCCGGGTGACAGAAGGTGCCGATTGCCGATCAGACTGCGCCCGGCGGTCACGCCCATATCGAGCAGGAACAGGCACAGGATGCCGGTGAACGGAGCCACGATGAAGGGTGCAATCATCTCCATCCCGCGGCCGCCGGTCACAGCGCCAATGGCGAATGCCCCCACCAGCAGCACGATCGAGCCATTGGCCAGCAATTCGCGGCCAAGCCGGGTCGGCCGCGCTGCGGTGTCGCCGCCACGGTGGGCCAGCCACAGCGCCGAGACGATGGCCGTTGCTTCCATTGCCGCGGCGACAGCCACCATGTAGCCGTCATAGGCGATGCCCGCGACGTCGAGGAGGCTTGTCGCGGTGACGAAGGCCACGATCGAAATCGACCCGTAGTGTCCCGCCACGGCTGCTGCATCTAACCTGTCCAGCCGCGTCATTGCCCGCAGCAACGCAAAGGCCGCAAACGGAACCGCCAGCGACAGTGCCACCCCGGCCAGCAGCGCCTGGAACAGGTCGACACTGACGCCGTGGGCGGCGAGGCTGACCCCGCCCTTGAAGCCGATGGCAAGCAGCAGATAGATCGACATGAACTTCGCCGCACCTATCGGGATCGACAGGTCGCTGCGGGCAAAGGCCGCGATCAAGCCAAGGGCAAAAAACAGGATGGTCGGCACCAGAAGGTTTCCGGTCAGCATATCGAGGGTGGATGGCAACTCAGCGTCCTTGCATGAGGTTGCCACCGGATGGACTGTCTGCTTGCATAAGCCAAATACATCGTTATTAATCTTTCCATAGTTCAAGGCTATGTAAATGCGCCCCACCTTGCGTCAACTCGAATACATCGTCGCCGTGGCCCGTCACGGGCGCTTTGGCCTTGCGGCAGACTCTCTGAACGTCAGCCAGCCCAGCCTTTCGGCGCAGATCGCCG
Organism: Novosphingobium sp.; assembly: GCA_031420935.1. Taxonomy (GTDB): domain Bacteria; phylum Pseudomonadota; class Alphaproteobacteria; order Sphingomonadales; family Sphingomonadaceae; genus Novosphingobium. The sequence continues at coordinate 3,981 of JANONQ010000613.1, forward strand.
AGGTTGAGGCTGATCTGGGCACGCGCCTGTTCCAGCGTGGTCGGTCGGGGGTTAGGCTTACCGCCTCGGGCACCGAGGTGGTAAGCCGCGCACAGAAAATCCTGCGCGAGATAGAGGATCTGCGTGCCAGCGTCACAAGTGGCCTGCCATTCGGAGGTCGGCTGCGACTGGGCGTCCTTCCTTCGATAGGGCCTTATCTTTTGCCCCGGGCAATTGCGTCGATCCACCGCCAGCACCCAGACCTACGCGTGGCGGTACGCGAGGAGAACACGGAGAGTTTGGAGCAGGGCCTGCGCGCCGGTCGTTTTGACATGATCGTATCCACCCCGGAAGATCATCCGAACACCCGGCAGGTCCGGCTGTTTGGCGAACGGCTGTGGATCGCGGTAGCGCGCGACGATCCGCTCGCGGCATCCGAGGCACCCGTGGCCGCCGGGGATTTGCGCGGACGGGTCTTCCTGACACTTGATCGCGGGCACCGGTTGTCGCGGATCGTCCATGCGCTGGCGTCGGCCTGTGGCGGCATCGTTTTGGACGACTACGAAGGCACGAGCCTTGACTCAGTGCGCCTGATGGCGGCCTCGGGGGCTGGCATCGCGATCCTGCCCGAGCTCTACGCCCGCGAGCAGGCCGCCATCCGTAAAGATGTCGCCCTTCGACTTTTGCACGCCGAGGGGGCCAGCCGCGAAATCGCACTTCTTCAGCCCGCAGGCCAGGACGAGGACGGGCTGGATCTGATCCGGACGGCGCTGCTGGATGCCGTCGCTGCCCTCGGCCTGGCGGACTTGGCGATGAGCACCGGGTCGGACTGATCCCTTTGTGCCGTCAAGCGTCGTACTACTCATTGCCCTTAGTCAGCATGGGCCCGAACGAGATCGATCTCGACGGGATGCAACCGCCGCCCGTTGTGACCGCTGCAGCATGGCCAGATGAGCCGACTCGGTCGTCCCTCGCGGCGGCACATCTTAGGGACAGCCGCATCAGCTTGGCGCGCGCGCTGGCTGACGATGGCTGTTCTTATCTTGCTGGTTCCCCAGCATGTGCGCCGAAGTCAGTGAGAGAGGAGAACCGCCAGTCTCAGATCTGAAAATACGCCCTTCGTCGCACCACCAAGAATGAAATCGCGCAGGCGGGAATGACCGAAGCCACCCATCGCCAAGAGTTGCGCGCCCTCTGCAATGGCAGCGTCCTGCAGTGCCGTCGCGATGGGTTTGCCATCGAGCCTGATGTTGACCGCGTTGGCGGTGTATCCGCGCCGTTCCAACGATGACGCGAGTGTCTGCGCGATGCTGGAGCCGCTGAGCGCCTTTTCACCCTGAACGGTCACAGCTGAAACGCGGCCACCCGCAGCAAGTAGCGGAAGGGCGTCGCTCAGCGCCCGTGCGGCGACCCGGCTTCCATCCCAGGCGATGGCGATGTGATCGACAGAACCCGCCGCAGTCGACGGCGGGACAAGGATCACCGGCACGCCCGCGCCAAACACAAGCGATTGCGCCATGTCCTGCGCGACATGTGTTTCGGCCGACCAAGGCAGAAGTGCCAGATCAAAGATCCGTGCCTCGGCCGTGGCAGCGTCAAGGGCCGCGCCCAGCACCACCGTATGGGTGCCAATCGACAGGTTGAGTTCTGGCCGTGCCACCCCCTTGATCAGGGTCTGCAAGCGTTCGCACTCTGCTTTGCTGCGATCTTCGGCTGCTCGCGCCATGCCCTCGACGTTGATGAAAAAGCCACTAATCGGCGAGGCCGTCTGCGGAACGTCCACCGCAAAAGTCGAGACATGCAATCCGCAGCCCAGCGAAGCTGCAAATCCGACCGCAGCCAGGATCGCCGGATCCGGAGCCGCTTCGGGATAAGTGTTCAGCGGCAGATAAGCGATGCGATTGGGCATGGGTTCTGTCCTCATCTGGAAACGGCATTGGCCCGACACCAAGACGCACAGATGCCATCCATGCACCGAAGTGACTGATTGCGTCAACCTGCCTAATGAAACCTTGCCTATCCTTGATCCAAATCAACCAAACGCGATCATAAGTCAGTATTATCAAGCATCAGCGCTAGGCAGGGAGTCATGCCGCAGGACCGAAATCAGATGGTGTAGGAAGTTGCTGACAGGCTGGAAGTGGCTGAGGC
>JANONQ010000614.1:0-5122 GCA_031420935.1 Novosphingobium sp.
CTGCGCCATGTCGGCTTCGGAACCGTAATCGAGGTTGGTCTGGATGGTGCAGGTGCGCAGCATCATGTCGAGGCCCATGCTGCCGACGCGCGGCATATGCCGCAGCATGATCGCGTAGCGCCCCTTCGGCATGATCGGCAGCTCATCGCGGCGCTTGTCGGGCCACATGCCAAGGCCGAGGAAGCCCTTGCCGGTGCGCGCGCCGATGGCCTTGACCTGATCGAGATGGCGGCCGGTTTCGGCGCAGGTCTGGTGGATGTTTTCGAGCGGCGCACCGGAGAGTTCGAGTTGGCCGGCGGGTTCCAGGCTGACCGCCCCGTCCGCACCCGCCATGGCGATGACTTTTCCGTCTTCCTCGATCGGCTGCCAGCCGAATTCGGTGAGCGCCAGCAACATGTCGCGGATGCCGCCGGGTTCCTCATAGGACGGGGCGTGGAAATCGCCCAAGGAATAAACCAGCTTTTCGTGCTCGGTGCCGATCCGCCAATCCTCGCGCGGCTTCTCGCCCGCCGCCATCGGCTCGGCCAGCTGGGCAATGGTTTCGATCACCGGATCGTCGAGATCCGAGGTCTGCCGTGTACTCATTGGCTGCCCGTTAGGTGACGGCGGATTGTTGCGCCAGCACTATCTCCAGTCACCGGCGAGCCCCATCCACAGGGCCGTGGCAGCAATGGCGGCGGTCTCGCCGCGCAGGATGCGAGGGCCGAGCGAGACAGCGCGGGCCTGGGGGAGGGCGCGGATGGCAGCGCGCTCGGCGTCGTCGAAACCGCCTTCCGGTCCGATCAGTAGCGCGGCGGGGGCAGGATTCGCAGTGAAGGCGGCGGCGGCGGGTTCGCCCCCGGCTTCATCAGCGAAAAATAGCACGCGATCCTGCGGCCAATCGCGCAGCAGCGCCACCAACTTCATCGGCTCGGCCAGCTGCGGGAGGGCGGTGCGGACGCATTGCTCGGTCGCCTCTGTGAGGATGGCACGGGCGCGCTCAAGGTTCAGCCGGTCGGCGACGCAGCGGCGAGTGAGGACCGGCTGGATGCAGCGCACGCCAAGTTCGGTCGCCTTTTCCAGCACCATGTCGAAATGCGGCTTCTTGAGCAGGGCGGCAACGAGGGTGAAATCGGGCACCTGCTCGCGCGTCCGCATATGGGTTTCCGGCGTGAGAGTGAGGCCGCGTTTTGCTGCTGTAGTGACCCGCGCCGCCCACTCGCCGGTGATATCGTCGCAGAGGATCACCGAGTCTCCTTCGCCCACCCGCATCACCTTGGCGAGGTAATGCGCCTGCGGACCCTCGACGATCACCGGACCGCCCTTGGCCAAAGGGCCTGGGACGAACAGGCGCGGCGCGCTTTTCGGGGGCCAGGCAGGGGTGGCGGGCATCAATGCCCCTTACCATGCCTACCCGGTCCGTCATCCTGAACTTGTTTCAGAATCCATCTCTCCGCACGTGCGGATCGTGCCGGCCCCGCAATGAGCATGCCGCCATCACGATGGGCGCTGCGCGTCGCTGCGACAACTGAGCAAGTGGCCCGATGGGTCCTGAAACAAGTTCAGGATGACGGAGAAAGGAGGAGGAGGTAGGGCATTGGTCATGCCCGCCGAAATCGTCCCTGATAGCCAGCATCGCGGCATCGTCGCCGCTCTCCCAGAACGTATCCGCAACTACGCCCAGCTCGCCCGGTTCGACCGGCCGATCGGCTGGTGGTTGCTATTCTGGCCCTGCGCCTGGGGGGTGCTGCTCGCAGGCGGCGCAGGTGAATGGGCGCTGCTTGGTTGGCTGCTGCTCGGCGCCATCGCCATGCGCGGGGCGGGCTGCGTCTATAACGACATCGTCGACGCCGACCTCGATGCCCGCGTCGCGCGCACCGCCGCCCGGCCGGTCGCGAGCGGGGCGGTGGGCAAGCGCGCGGCGTGGGCGTGGCTGCTGGCGCTGTGCCTGATCGGCCTCATCGTGCTGCTGCAACTGCGATGGCAGGCGCAGCTGGTGGCGCTGGCGAGCCTCCTGCCGGTGGCGGCCTATCCTTTCATGAAGCGCATCACCTGGTGGCCGCAGGTCTGGCTCGGGCTGGTGTTCAGCTGGGGGGCGCTGGTCGGCTGGACGGAGCTGCGCGGCGATATGCTCGGCGTGCTGGCGGCACTCTATGCCGGCGCGATCGCCTGGGTGGTGGGCTATGACACGATCTACGCGCTGCAAGACCGTGAGGACGACGCGCTGGTCGGCATCCGCTCCAGCGCGCGGCGGTTGGGCGCGCGGGTGCGGGCGGGTGTCGCCGGGTTCTATGCGGCGGCGCTGGCGTGCTGGGCGGCCGCGTTCTGGCTGCTGCGGGGCGACTGGATCGGACTGCTGGCGCTGCTGCCGGTCGCCGGGCATCTCGCCTGGCAGGTGCTGACGCTGGCGCCGGGCGAGGCCGACAATGCGCTGGCGCGGTTCCGGTCGAACCGGTTTGCCGGTCTGCTGATGGCGCTGGCCTGCTGGGTAGTGGGGAATGCCTGATTAGCCTTCGCTAACGCGGGCCCCGGCCCCCAGCGCGGGCCTTACCGCAAGCGGTAAATTAAGCTGAGACACTACCCGTGATCCGTTTCGCTTGACAGCCCGCAAGCCGGCTCCACTATGCAGCGCAGACCAGCATAGCGGGCCAGACGTCCGCCGGGGCGGGGCAAAGTCAAACCTGCCGACTGGGTAAGGAGTAACATCATGAGCGATCTGGATCTGGTCATCCGCGGCGGCACTGTAGTCGATGGCACCGGGGCTGCGGGCTATAGCGCCGATGTCGGCATCGCTGGCGGCAAAATCGTCGAGATCGGCAAGGTCGCGGCGGGCAGTGCAAGAGTGATCGATGCCGAAGGGCACATCGTCTCGCCAGGCTTCATCGACGGTCATACCCACATGGATGCCCAGATGCACTGGGATCACCTTGGCACCAATTCCTGCTGGCACGGCGTCTCCACCGTGGTGATGGGCAATTGCGGCTTTTCCATCGCACCGATGCGCAAGGGCCAGCAGGCGCTGGTAGCCCGCAATCTCGAGCGGGCCGAGGATATCAGCGGGGCGGCGATGGAAGCCGGGATCGACTTCAGCTGGGAGGGTTACGACCAATATCTCGATGTGGTCGACGCACTGCCCAAGGGGATCAACCACGCCGCCTATGTCGGTCATTCGGCGCTGCGAACCTACGCCATGGGCGAGCGCGCGTTCGAGGAAGAGGCCAGCGATGACGATGTGGCGCTGATGCAAGCCGAGCTTGCCCGCGGCCTCGATGCCGGGGCAATGGGCCTGTCGACCTCGCGCAGTGATGCACATCTGACCTCCGACGACCGCCCTGTCGCCTCGCGGCTAGCCAGCCGCGATGAAGTGGCGGCGCTGGTCGGCTCGATGAAAGGCCGCACCGGCGCGATCTTCGAGCTGGCGCAGGAAATCATGGAGCACGGCAATCCGGAAGACGCTGCCTATTGGGAATGGCTGAAGGCGCTGACCATCTCCTCGGGGGTCGCCACCACCTATGGCGTACTCGGCCGCTTCGCGCTCGGCCAGATCGAATTTATCGACGCCGTCACCGCTGCTGGCGGGCGGATGTTCGGCCAGACGCACAGCCGAGGTGTCAGTTCGCTCTCCTCTTTTCGCACGGCCTTCCTGTTCGATTCGCAGCCGGTGTGGAAGGACTTCCGCAAGCAGCCGCTCGAAGTGCAGGCCGCGCAGCTGCGCGATCCGGCGATCCGCGCGGCGCTGATATCGGCAGTCGATAATGCCGTTTACGGCCCGGCCTCGGGCGCCGAGGGGCGGCCGCCCGAGTGGCATTCGTTCTATTATTTCGACAAGCCGATGCCGCCCTATCGCAGCCTGGCCGAACTCGCCGCCGAACGCGGAGCGGGCCATCCGCTTGAGGTATTATTCGACCTCGCACTCGAAACCGACATGCGCGCGCTGTTCATGCAATATCTCACTCGCGCCTCCGACGAAGAGACGGTGCGGGTGATGCGCCATCCCAGCTCGATCATGACCTTCTCGGATTCGGGCGCGCATGTCAGCCAGATCGCCGACAGCTCGATCCAGACGCATCTGCTCGCCTATTTCTGCCGCGAGAAGCAGTTGCTGAGCATTCCCGAGGCGGTCGAAATGATAACCAGCCGGGCAGCGCGCGCCTGGGGCTTTGCCGATCGCGGCATCCTGCGCCAGGGCTTCGCGGCCGACGTCAATATCTTCGATCCGGCGACGGTCGGCCCCGAAATGCCTGAGGTCGTGCACGATCTGCCGACCGGTGCCCGCCGATTTTCGCAGCGGGCGAAGGGCTTTCGGGCAACGGTCGTCAACGGCAAGGTGCTCACCGAGAATGGCGTGCATACCGGGGCGCTGCCAGGGCAATTGCTGCGAAGGCGAGATTGAGCCGCGTAAGCAGCCTCTGGGTCCGGCCCGAAAATGCTCCAGCCTGCGCGGTGTCCCGGTTGAAGTTCAGCGGATCAGTAATCTTATGTTACATTGCGTAGGCTCGCTGTGGTTCCGCTTCCACGCTTTGGGTGCGGCAAGCGCGGAGCAGGCGATCAAGATCGGCAACATGCAGCGCCTGGATAAACCGAAGGCCCAGGTAGCCATTGCCTGACCACCGCACTTCGGCCTTGCGGTCGTCAAAACCGTCAAGCCGCAAGGTCAAAATTGCCCCAATCGCGAAGTTCATACTTTCCGCTGTGCCGAGGCGGCAGCCATCCAGCGACAGTTCGACAAGCAGGCCATTTTTAGGGCGCTTTTTCGGACAATGGAGACTTACCGCGCGGCGTACCGCAAAGCGTTGATACTTGCGTATAGTAAGGATCGCCATTGCCCCTGAACCTTCATCAGCCGCCCCTGCGGATGACTGAGTAAACCAAGAAGTCCTTATCAAATAGTTGATAAATTTTCCGTCTGTCGCTGCCCGGCGGGCGTTGATCGCATATCTCGGCACCTTCGATGGCAGGGTGACTGTGGGGGCAGAAGTTCGTGGTCGCATCTTTCTTTGCGAAAAGCGGTGCCCGCGGTTCGTACGATGCTTTAAGCTCGCCCTATGCTGACATAGGTGAAACCCGCCGCGCGGACTTCGTCCGGATTGTAGATGTTGCGCAGATCGACCAGCACTGCGGCCCTGACCAGCTGCTTTATCCG
>JANONQ010000615.1:0-3948 GCA_031420935.1 Novosphingobium sp.
AAGCGCATGCGCAGCACCCGTTCTTCGCGCGGCGTCAAGCTGGCGAGCACCCGCGTCACCGTCTCCTTGAGGTTCGCCTGGATCGCGGCATCGACCGGGATCACCGCGTTCTTGTCCTCGATGAAATCGCCGAGGTGCGAATCCTCCTCGTCGCCGATCGGCGTCTCGAGGCTGATCGGCTCCTTGGCGATCTTCATCACCTTGCGCACTTTTTCGAGCGGCATGGACAGGCGCTCGGCCATTTCCTCGGGGGTCGGCTCGCGGCCTTGCTCGTGGAGGAACTGGCGGCTGGTGCGCACCAGCTTGTTGATCGTCTCGATCATGTGGACCGGGATGCGGATGGTGCGCGCCTGGTCGGCGATGCTGCGGGTGATCGCCTGGCGGATCCACCAGGTCGCATAGGTCGAAAACTTGTAGCCGCGGCGGTATTCGAATTTGTCGACCGCCTTCATCAGGCCGATGTTGCCTTCCTGAATGAGATCGAGGAATTGCAGACCGCGGTTGGTGTATTTCTTGGCGATGGAAATGACCAGACGCAGATTGGCCTCGACCATTTCCTTCTTGGCAATACGCGCCTCGCGCTCGCCCTTTTGCACCATGTTGACGATGCGCCGGAATTCGATGAGCGCCATGCCGGTGGCCGAAGCGATGTCGGCGACTTCGGTGCGGATGCGCTCGACCGCGTCGGCCTCGCCTTCGGCAAACGCGGCCCACTTCTTGTCCTTGCCGGCCTGTGCCTGCAGCCAGCCGTCGTCGAGTTCGTGGCCGACGTAGCTGTCGAGGAAGTCCTTGCGGCCCACTTTGTGGCGCTCGGCCAGACGCAGCATCTGGCCGCCAAGCGCGGTCAGCCGGCGGTTGAAGGCATAGAGATTATCGACCAGGAATTCGATCTTGGTGGCATGGAACTGCACGCTTTCGACCTGCGCAGTGAGTTCCTCGCGGAGCGTCTGATACTGCTTTTCCTTGTTCGCTGCGAAGGGGTTGCCGATCCCCATGGCACCGAGCCGGTCGAGCTGAATCTTCTCGAACTTCTTGAACAGCTGGGTGATCAGCGCGAATTTTTCCAGCGCTTCGGGCTTCAGCTGCGCTTCCATCTGCGCCAGGCTGAGGGTGTTGTCTTCCTCCTCTTCCTCGACCGGGCGGCGGGCTCGGCGTTCGATGCCGTCCTCATCGTCCTCATCGGCGTCGGCCGGCTCCTGCTCCTCGACGTCTTCTTCTTCCTTGTAGGACGGGCCCGCGACCTTTTCACTGATCTCGCCGTCCGGCACTTCCTCGGCGTCGTCTGCCATGGCCTCGGGGGCTGGCTCCTTGGACAGCATGGCATCGAGGTCGAGAATTTCGCGCAGCTGCATCTCGCCGGCGTTGAGCGCGTCTGACCACATGATGATCGCATGGAAGGTGATCGGGCTTTCGCACAGGCCCAGAATCATCGTGTCGCGCCCGGATTCGATGCGCTTGGCGATGGCGATTTCGCCCTCGCGGCTGAGCAGTTCGACCGCGCCCATCTCGCGCAGATACATCCGCACCGGATCGTCGGTGCGCTCGATCACTTCCTTCTTTTTTTCCAACGCCGGGCGTTCGGCCATGCCGTCCGGCTCGTCGATCTCGTCAACGTCCTTTTCTTCGGGATCGACGGCATCCTCGTCGCTTTCGACGATATTGACGCCCATTTCCGAGATCGCCGACATGATGTCCTCGATCTGCTCGGAGGTCATCTGGTCTTGCGGCAGGGCCTCATTGAGCTCGTCATAGGTGATCACCCCGCGACGTTTGGCGCGGGCAATCAGCTTTTTCACCGATGCGTCGTTAAGGTCGATCAGGGGAGCGTCGCCGCCGTCCGCCTTGTCGCCAGCCATGTCTTCGTTTGGTTCGATTTCCATCATTCCGCCATAATGTTCCCAGCCTCTCCAGGGGGAAAGGCGGACCGCGCGCGGGGCGTTTGCCTGACATGCGCGGAAAATTCCAGTATTCTCTGCCCTAAATTAAAAAGCAATTCACAGGCTGTTCACATCCGAGATGCCGGGCCTGCTAGTCAGTACCCGCAAACTCTCCGCAAGTTCCCGCTTTCTTTCGCGAAGCCGCTGCTGTTCGGACAGATCGAAGCGTTCAGTGGCCGCCGAAATCGCGGCATCGATCGCGGGTTCTTCGACGAGCATTGCAATGGCAGCGGCAAGCGTATCCGAGGCTAGCTCCGGGTCAGCATCCTTCCTGAGAAATGAATAAGGCATACGCGCATAATCGCCCGGACCGGGGACCGCGAAGCCTCGTTCCGTAAATATGGTAGCAAGCGCCTCGCTTTCAAGCGGGAGCCCTGCGTCGACGACGTCGAGCAGCACGTCGAACCGCGGATCGAGCGCGGGCGCGCGGGCGAGCGTATCGGCGTGCCGGGCAATCTCCGCCGGGTGCCGGATAAGTCCCGCCACAATTGCCGACGACAGCGCCTCGCGGGCGCCGCCACCGCCGGTAGCGTGGCGAAGGCGGCGCAGGGAATCGGGGGAGGAACGCTCGGGCGGGGGTGCGCGCTTGCCCGCGCGCCAATCCTTGTTGCCGGGCTGCCATGCCGGCTGCTCGCGCTTGGGGAAAGCATAGGCCGAGTAGCGTTCGAGCAAATCGCGCCGGTAAAGCGCGCGGATGTCCGGCTCGCCGATTGTCTCGATATGGGCGAGCAGGCGCGCCTTGAGCCCGGCTTTGGCTTCAGGCGTGGTCAGCGGCAGGGCGTCGCGTTCATAATCCCACAGCGTATCGACCAGGCTTCGCGCCTCGCCCAGCAGCCGCTCCAGCGCTGCCGCACCTTCACGCTTGATCAGATCGTCGGGGTCGATGCCAGCGGGCAAGCGCACAATCCGAAGCGAATGCGCGGGACGCAGCATCGGCAGCGCGCGGAGCACCGCGCGCATGGCCGCACGCTGGCCGGCCGGGTCGCCGTCGAAACACAGGATCGGCGTCTCTACCAGCCGCCACAGCAGCTCGATCTGCCGCTCGGTCAGCGCAGTGCCGAGCGGGGCGACGCATTCGCCGATGCCGGCAGCCGCCAGCGCGATCGTGTCCATATAGCCCTCGACGACAATCAGCCGCCCCGACTGGCGCGAGGCCGGCCCGGCGCGGTGGAGATTGTAAAGCGTGCGGCCCTTATCGAAGAGCGGCGTGTCTGGGGAATTGAGATATTTGGGCGCATCTGTCTTGCCCGCCTCGAGAATGCGTCCGCCGAACGCGATCACCCGCCCGCGCGCGTCCTCGATGGGCAGCATCAAGCGTCCACGGAAGCGGTCGTAGGGTTCCTTGTTCTCGACGACGATACGCAGGCCCGCCTCGATTAATTTGTCCTCGGGAAACTGGCTGAGCGCGGATTTAAGCGCCTGGCGTCCCTCGGGCGCGTAGCCGAAGCCGAAGCGAGCAACCGTATGCGCATCGAAGCCGCGGGTCGCCAGATAGGCCCGCGCCTTCTCGCCTTCCGGCCCGACCAAGCTCTCCACGAACCACGCCTGTGCCGCCGCCATGACATCGTGCAGCCCATCACGCTGCTCTGCCGCTTGCGCCGCGCGCGGATCGGGCGCGGGGACTTCCATGCCGGCCTCGGCAGCCAGCTCCTTCACCGCATCCATGAACGACAACCCGCGCTGGTCGGTCATCCAGCGGATGGCATCGCCGTGGGCGCCGCAGCCGAAGCAGTGGTAAAAGCCCTTTTCGTCGTTGACCGTGAAGCTGGGCGATTTTTCGTTGTGAAACGGGCAGCACGCCTTGAACTCGCGGCCCGCTTTGGTGAGGCGGGTGGTGCGGGAGATGACGGCCGAAAGTGAAAGGCGCGCGCGCAGTTCGTCCAGCCATTGCGGGGAGAGGCTCATGGATTAGGTCAAAGCCGCCTTCACCAGCCCGCTGGCCTTCGACATGTCCAGCTCGCTGCCATGCCGCGCCTTCAGTTCCGCCATCACCCGGCCCATATCCTTGACG
>JANONQ010000616.1:0-4197 GCA_031420935.1 Novosphingobium sp.
GACCGCTGGATCCTCGGCAGCGACCCGTTCACCGCCCGGCTCAATCCCGACATCGGCGGCTATAATGATTTCGACCAGCTGATGCGGCTCGATGAATGGCTGCCGCACCTCACCCAAGAAGAGGCGAACGAGGCATGAGCGGTCCGCCCAAAGCCCTGCCCCTGTACGGCAACCAAAGGCTCGCTGTCGCGCCGGACCGGACGGTGTGGCTGTCGGCCTCGGCCGGCACCGGCAAAACGCAAGTGCTGTCATCGCGCGTGTTGCGGCTGCTGCTGCGGCCGGATGTGGAACCCTCGCAGATCCTCTGCCTCACTTTCACCAAGGCCGGTGCCACCGAAATGGCGAGCCGGATCAACGACCGGCTGGCGCATTGGGTGCGGCTCGACGATGCGCGGCTGGCGGCGGAACTGAAGGCGATCGGCGCCGATATCGGCCCCGAGGCGCTCGCCCGCGCCCGCACCCTGTTCACCTGCGTGCTGGATTGTCCGGGAGGGGGCCTCAGGATCGACACCATCCACGCCTTCTCGCAGTGGCTGCTCGGCGCCTTTCCGCTCGAGGCGGGGCTGGCCCCCGGTTCGCGCGCGATGGACGACCGCGACCGGCTGCTGCTCCAGCGGCACGTCCTCGCCGAACTGCTGGTCGCCGCCGAGCAGGACCCGCTCGGCGACCCGCAATTGCTGCAGGCGTTGGCTGACCTCAGCCTGCGGATGGGGCCGGGCGAGGTCGAGGGCTGGCTGCTGCGCTGCGCAGAGGCGCGCGAGGCGTGGTTCGGTCCCGGCGGCTGGCAGGAACCACTGCGCGGCCATGTCGAGCGGCTGCTAGGCCTGCCGCCCGGTTCGCAAGAAGCCCACGTCGCGGCGCTGTGCGGTGACGAAACCTTCGCCGCCGAAGCGCTGCGCTGCTGCTTGTCGGCCTATGGCCAGTGGAACGGCATCAAGGGGCAGGCGGGTCGGGCGATCATCGGCGATTGGCTGAGCGCAGAGCCGGGCGCGAGGCTGACCGCGCTCGATGACTTGTACAAGGTGCTGTTCACCCAGAAGGATACGGTGAAGGACCAGAAGTCGCTGGAGAAATTCGAGGAAGCCTTCGGCGAGGCGGCCGAGGCGGTGCTGCATTGCATGCTGCGCGTCCGCGAGATGCGCGCGCTGCTCGGCCTCGCCGACCGCCTCGTCCCCGCATTGCGCCTCGGCCGCGCTTTCGCGTTTGCCTGGGACGAGGCCAAACGCCGTGAGGGGCTGATCGACTTCGACGACCAGATCCGCACCGCCGCCGCGCTGCTCACCAATTCCGACTATGCGCAGTGGATCGGCTACAAGCTGGACCGCCGGTTCGATCACATCCTCGTCGATGAGGCGCAGGACACCAATGCGGCGCAGTGGCGGATCATCGATGCGCTGACGCAGGAGTTCTTCTCCGGCATCGGCCAGCGCGGCGAGATCATGCGGACGCTGTTCGTCGTCGGCGACTACAAGCAAGCGATTTTCCGCTTCCAGGGGACCAGCCCGGAGAACTTCAGGCTGGCATCGGAGCGGGTGAAGGGATTCATGGCTGGCGCGGCCGATAACGCCGCGGCGCTGCGCAGCAATTTCCAGCCGCAGGAGCTTCTCCCCCTCGATCTCGACCGCTCATTTCGGACTGCGAAGCAGGTGCTCGATTTCGTCGATCGGGCGATTGGCCAGATTGGCTATGAGAATTTCGGCCTGGATAAGGTTCCGGAAAAGCATGAGGGTGAGGACCGCCCCGGCTACGTCGCGCTGTGGCGGCCGGTCGGGCAGCTGGGCGACGAGAGCGACGAGGACGAAGGCGCTGAGGGCTGGCTGTCCAAGCCCGAACGCCGCATGGCCGATCAGATCGCGCGGCAGATCCGGCAGTGGATGGTCCAGGGATTCCCGCTAATGAAGGGTGGGCAGCGCCAGGCGGGTCCGGGCGACGTCATGGTGCTGGTGCGCAAGCGGCGCGAGCTTGCCGGGCTGATCGTTGCACGGCTGCATGCGGCGGGGGTGCCGGTGGCGGGGGTCGACCGGCTGCGGCTCGGCGCGCCGCTGGCGGTGCGCGATCTGGTTGCGGCGCTGCGCTTTGCCGCCCAACCGCTCGACGATCTCAACCTTGCGGCGCTGCTCGTATCGCCCTTGATCGGCTGGAGTCAGGAGCAGCTGCTGGCGCATGGCTACCGCAGTCCGCACGATAACAAGGGCGGTGTCACGCTGTGGCATCATTTGCGCCGTGCCTCCCATCCCGATGTTGCGGCGACCATCGAACAGTTGAACGAAGTGCTGCGCCTCGCCGATTACGAGCCGCCGCAAGCGTTGCTGCACTGGCTTCTGGTCGGGCCCTGGCAGGGGCGGCGCAAGCTGATCGCCCGGCTGGGACGCGAGGCCGGTGACCCGATTAACGAACTGCTCAACGCCGCCCACGCCTATGCCATGGCCGGCACTCCCAGCCTTGCCGGCTTCCTCGCCTGGTTCGACGCCGGCGAGGGCGAACTCAAGCGCGAGGCGGACAATGCCGCCGGGCTGGTGCGGGTGATGACCGTGCACGGCGCCAAGGGGCTGCAGTCGCCGATCGTCATCCTGGCCGATGCCACCGGTGATCCCGCCAAGGGTATCCCCGAGAAGCTCGACCTCGCCGATCCCGCCGCGCCCGAGCACCGCTTCATTCCGCTGCCGGGACTACGCAAGGAAGAGCGCGTCGGCCGCATTGCCGAAGCGCAGGCGCTGGCCGAGCAGGCGAACGAGCAAGAGCACTGGCGGCTGCTCTATGTCGCGATGACGCGGGCGGAGGAGGCATTGTTCATCGGCGGCGCACTGGGAGTGAAAGAGAGGGAGCCGGCAACCGGAAGTTGGTACGCCCGGCTGCGCGGAATGTTCGCGGCGGATGAGTGGACCGAGGATTCCCTATGGGGTTCGCGGCTCGATTGGGGGGACGCGCCTGCGTTTCCCCCCCGGCTGGAAAAGCCTGCGGAACTGCCGCTGGCTGAGCCGCTGCCGGTCTGGCTGCGGGCGCCAGTCGCCGCCGAGCCGCGCCCGCCCCGCCCGCTCGCGCCGTCTTCGCTCGGCGAGGACGTCACCGCCGATCCGCCGTTTGCGCCTGGCGCCGGCGCGGCGGCGGCACAGCGCGGGGTGCTGGTCCACAAGCTGCTCGAGCGGCTGCCTACGCTGCCGGCTGGCGAGCGCTACGCCGCCGGTGCGCGCTGGCTGGCGAGGAACGCGCCTGAGCTTGGTACAACCGATTGCGAGCGACTCGTTTCCCAGGCTATGGCCGTCATCGAGCACCCGGATTGGGCGGAGCTTTTTTCCGCCGATGCGCTGGCCGAGGTGCCGATCGCCGCGCTGGTTGGCGAGCGGGTGGTGGCAGGGACGATCGACCGGCTGCTGATCGCCAGGGACCGCATTCGCCTCGTCGACTTCAAGACCGCCCGCCGCCCGCCCGCGCGGCTGGCGGACGTGCCTGCCGCCGTCCTGCGCCAGATGGCCGCCTATGCCGCCGCGCTCGAGACGACCTATCCCGGGCGCAGGGTCGAAGTCGCCTTGCTCTACACCCAGACCCCGCTGCTCATCGCCCTCCCGGATGAAGTCCTCGCAAGGCACAAGCAGGCCTTGCTTGCGGCTGTGGAATGATTTTACGCGCAGCCGTTGCCTTCCCGGCCCGCCGCCCTAGATAGGCTTATTGCGAAAAGGAGATCCTCCATGCCGACCAAAGCCGTCACCGACGCCAGCTTCGCCGCCGATGTCTTGCAATCCGACAAGCCCGTGCTTGTCGATTTCTGGGCGGACTGGTGCGGACCCTGCAAGATGATCGGCCCGGCACTGGAAGAAATCAGCGACGAACTTGGCGACAAAGTCAGCATCGTGAAGATGGACATCACCGAGAACACCGAAGTTCCCGGCCAGATGGGCGTGCAGTCGATCCCGCTGATGGTGCTGTTCAAGGACGGCAAGCAGGTGGCGCAAAAGCTCGGCGCCGCGCCCAAGAGCCAGCTGAAGGGGTGGTTGGAGTCTGTGCTTTAACCTGTTTCCCCTCCCCATAAGGGGCAGGGCTATCGCATATTGACCCGACCCTACTTTCATCGTCACCCTGAACTTGTTTCAGGGTCCATTTATCGTCACAACCCGGAGTGCAGTATTCGGCCAAAAACCTCACGTTTTGCGCCTATCCGGCTTGCTCCGCGCTTGTGGCACGATGGACCCTGAAACAAGT
>JANONQ010000617.1:0-3415 GCA_031420935.1 Novosphingobium sp.
CACGTCATCCGCAAGAGCCGGGCCACCGCCGTCGTCACCGAAGTCATGGATGGTCATCGCCCCGCCATCTGGGTCCCCGATCTCTATGGCCCCCAAGCAGGGTCATGCCGATGCCTGCCAGTTCGCCATCGAAGCGGGCGACAGCGTGTTCGCCCCGCGCATGAAGGCGCTGCTGCTGCGCCGTGGTGATCGCTCGCCGGCGCCATGATCTGGCCGAAAGCACGAGGCGCCAATATCGCCGCCGCCTCGACAACGACCTCGACGCCATCATGGCGCTCGCACCCGGCAAGCGCCTGCGAAAACGCTATGGCAAAGTCCGCGGCGACCTCTTCACCTTCCTCCTCCACCCCGAAGTCCCGCCCGACAACAATGGCTCCGAACGCGAGCTCCGGTCCATCGCGACCTATCGCAAGGTCACCGGCGGAAATGCCGTCCTCGCACCGGGTTGAGCAGTTACTGGTTATGGATAGTCAATGGCCGCCTTACTTGGCACTAGTGGATTGATTCCAACGTTTGGAACCCACGGTTTCGTGCCGCTATGATATCGTCGGGTTTGGCTTTCCAGATGAAGGGCTTGGGGCTGTTGGCATTGTATTCGCGGATGAAGCGATTGATGGCAGCCTGGAGGTCGACGACGGAATGGAAGACGCCATTTTTGAGCCGACGCCGCGTCAGCGTGGCGAAGAAGCCTTCAACGGCATTGAGCCATGAGCACGAGGTTGGTGTGAAGTGGAAGGTCCAGCGCGGATGGCGAGCGAGCCATTCCTGGACCTTGTCTTTCTTGTGTGCCGCATAGTTGTCGAGGATCACATGGATCGCCTTGTCCGCCGGAACTTCGCGCTCGATACGGTTGAGGAAGCGAATGAGCTCCTGATGGCGATGACGCTGCATGTTCTGCCCGATGACCGTTCCGTCCAGCACATTGAGAGCGGCGAACAGGGTGGTCGTGCCGTGACGCTTGTAGTCATGAGTCATGGTGCCGAGCCGTCCCTTCTTCATCGGCAGGCCCGGCTGGGTGCGGTCAAGCGCCTGGATTTGCGACTTCTCATCGAAGGACAGCACCACCGCATGAGCCGGCGGATCGACATAGAGGCCGACGATCTCGGTGAGCTTCTCGGCGAACGCCGGGTCGTTCGACAGCTTGAAACTGCGCCAGCGGTGCGGACTGAGGCCGTGCGCCTTCCAGATCGCCTGCACCGTCGAGGCTGCAACCCCGGCCACCTTCGCCATCGCGCGCAACGTCCAGTGGGTTGCCTCGTGCGGCGGCGGTTCCTGCGTCAGGCGGACGATCTCGGCGACGCGCTTCGGCGGGATCGGTGCCTTGCCGGGCGGACGGGATTTGTCGCGAAGCAGTCCATCGACGCCTTCGTGCATGAAGCGCTCCTGCCATCGCCACACGCAAGTCTTGGACTTGCCGGTCTCGGCCATGATCGCCGAGGTGCCCAGACCATCGCCACTCAGCAGCACAATGCGCGCCCGCCAGACGTGCTTCTGCGGGCTTTGAGGGGCCGCTGCAATGTCGCACAATCGCTGACGGTCGGCGACGGATATGGTAAAAGTGATGCCATCTCGCATCCTCCCAGACTCGCACGAGTTCAAACCGCTGGGAATCCCCATTCGGACTCTTTTGTTCCGGTCAATCCACTAGGTATGCTGCTCCTGATTGGCCTGGCCGCATTCGTTCGAGGATTCTTCTGAGCGATGATCGCGCAAGTCGCGATCTTTGTAACCGACTATATCGGGCGGGCATGAGTGCTCTGCTTCGTGACTAAGTTGCTTTCTGACATCGCTTGGCGCGGTTACTGCGATGCGACAGCCTTCCTCGCCGCATACCCCAATTTTAGCCATAATGGACTATGGTTGCCCAATGAGACCCGAAGCACTCGAAGCCTGGACATCGCTCTACGCCGCGGTCGGCCTGCTTGCCGCCATCTGCGGGTGCCTGGCGCTGATCAAGACGGCTTTCGAAGTGCGCAATGGTGAATTTCAGATCCACACCAAAACACTCTCGGGCCGCGTTCTCCTCGTTCCAAAGCTGTGGCTGAGATGGCAGGTTTTATACCTTTCAGGGTCCCCTGCAATTTTAGGAATAGCCCTCGCCTTCGCCTACTACATCGGTTTCCCGGCGTTCAACCCAGGCTGAGCCGCTCCGTCGCTGTGATAGGCCTCCTCGCTTGCGAGCGACAGGATGTCGCCTGGCCTGCACCGCAGCACGCAGCAAAGCCTCGCAAGTGTCGTAAACCTGATCGTCTTGCACCGGTAGTTCTTGATCGCAGACAGCTTGGCCGGGGTCAGCCGACCTCGTGGGCGAGATAGCACAACTTCCAGCCCCGGTGCCGCATGACGCGCCCAAGCTCGATCCGGATCAACATCCCTCAGCGAAGCCCCGCGCGATCGAAGCTCGCCAGCTGAACGGTCCGAAAACGGGTCGAGGAAACCACGGCCGCAGCGAGCGCACCGCGATCCACACTGGCGACGATCGGAACGCGAGGCGTCATCCGCTCCCAGTTTTGCGTGATTGTCGCGACGTAGTTCAGCGTCTCGCTGATCATCGGAAGACGTCCCTGACGCAGCGACTCGCGATGCGGACCAGCATTATAGGCAGCCAGGGCAAGATCGACCCGGCCGAACCTGTCGAGCTGCTGGCGCAGGTAGCGCGCGCCGGCCCGCAAGTTGGCCATCACGTCGAAAGGCGCATTCAGCCCGAGACCTCTGGCCGTACCCGGCATGATTTGCATCATCCCCATCGCGCCGGCAGGACTGACAACCCAATATTTGTAACCGGACTCCTGGGCAATCACCGCATCGAGCAGCGCGGTGGGAACCCCGAACTCGCAGGCGACGGCCGACACCGATTCGAAATAGAACGCACGCCGCTGTTCGACCCGGCGATCGAGCCACCAAGTCGGCGCATAGCTGGCGCCATCGCAGTGCGCGAAGGAGCCAGACGCCATCGCCGTCGTGGCTAAACCCGGGAGCTGACCGATCATTCTAATCCCCGCGCGCGCACGCGGCTGCATCCAACGGGGAATGAACAGCCCTTTGGTCGGCAAATTGTCGAGATCTATGCCCAGATCGATCGGAGCGGCATCCAAGCTACGCTCGAACTCCGATCGCATAACGGCCGCGATACCGCGGCGATCGAGCGATAATTCGGTGAACGGATTCAGGCCCAGTGCCACGTCGTGCGGCACGATGGCGAACTCGCCCGAACGAACACGCGGCCGAGACACCTCGACAGGAACCGCCGCTTCGAAGCTCAATAATTTGGCCTCGCGCGCGGCAGTAGCCGGCGACGCCAGTGCGGCGCAAAGCGCGATTATGCTGACAAATTGAGATGGACGCACGACGGATCTCCAAAGATCGCGTCGGCTGATAGGGATTACGCCGGGAGATAAAGACCGACGCGCGCGCG
>JANONQ010000618.1:0-1515 GCA_031420935.1 Novosphingobium sp.
GAACAGTACCGCGAAACGCTGCGCAGCCTCAGCCCGCGCGTATACGTTGGCGGTGAACTGATCGCATCGGTGGCCGACGAACCCCGGCTCGAGCCGGGCGTCAATGCTGTCGGGATCACGTACGATTTTGCGCTGGTGTCCGATTATGCCAAAATTATGGTGACTCCCGGGCTTTCAGGCGAACCCACCAACCGCTTTCTCGCCATCAACCGCAGCCGTCAGGACTTGCTCGACAAGCTGGAGGCGGTGCGGCTCACTTGCCAATACGCAGGCTGCACCCAGCGCTACCTCACCCACGATGCCTTCAACGGACTGTGGGAAGCAACCTGGCGGATTTCCGAGCGGACCGGCGGTGAAAACCACGACCGGCTGAAAGCGTATATCGCCCATGCTCAGGCTAACGACCTCGCCATCGGTATTGCGATGACCGATGGCAAGGGCGACCGCTCCAAGCGCCCGTCGGAGCAAGCCGAGCCGCTGTCTTATGTTCACGTCAAAGAACGGCGCACGGACGGGATCGTTATTGCCGGGGTCAAAGCGATCGTCACCGGCGGGCCTTACATGCACGAATTCCTGGTGCTGCCCTGCCGCCGCATGCGTGAAGAGGACCGCGATTTCGCGGTCGCCTGTGCGGTGCCGATCGATGCGGCGGGTGTCACGGTCGTCTCGCGGCCCGCCGGAAGGCCGGGCAACGCCGCGGCCAAATTCAGCGCCAAATTCGCTCAGTCGGTCGCGGTGGTTCATTTCGACGATGTCTTCGTGCCGTGGGACAAGGTGTTCATCGATGGCGAGACCGAAGAAGCCCACCTGATGACCACCAACTACGCCTCGCATCACCGGCACAGCTGCATCGGCGCGCGCGCGGGGTTTGGCGACCTGCTGCTCGGCGCGGGCGCGATGATGATGGAGGCCAACGGGCTTGAACTCGACCGGATTTCGCACCTGAAGGACAAGATGGTCGAGCTGATCAAGATCACCGAGGGCTTCTACGCCTGCGGGGTCGCCGCCTCCACCTTTGGCGAAGAAGACGCCGCAGGCAATTTCCGCCCCGAGCAGATCTATTCCAACATCGGCAAACTGTTGCTGGCCAATCAAATTTACGACATGCACCGCATCGCGCACGAGGTTTCGGGCGGCCTGATCGTCGGCCTGCCCTCGCCCGAAGAAGATCACAATCCCGCCACCGCGCCGATGATCGAGGCATTGCTGCGCGGCCGGCCCGATGTCCCCTATGCGCACCGCGCCAATGTTGCGCGCTTCATCGAGGATTTGACCGCGTCGGAAACGGGCGGCTGGTATTCGGTCATCAGTCTGCACGGCGGCGGCTCGCCAGAGGCGATGAAGATGGAAATCCTGCGCAATTATCCCATTCAGGACCGCAAGGATCTGGTGCAATCGCTGCTTGATCGCGGCGCGCTCGATCTGGGCAAAGGGCCTTCGCGTGACAGCCAGCCGGGCCGTTGCTGCACCAAAGGTTGCGCGGCGGAAGACACCTTGCCCAGCCGCTAACGCCGG
>JANONQ010000619.1:0-3304 GCA_031420935.1 Novosphingobium sp.
TTGCCCGTTCGGTAACATCGGCGCTGGTCGATGGGCCAACGACCACTTCCACCAGCTTCATCAATGGCACCGGGTTGAAGAAATGCAGCCCGCAGACCCGGCTCTTGTCGGTACAGTGCGAAGCAATAGCGGCTATCGACAATGATGAGGTGTTGGAGGCGAGGATGGCATCCGCAGCGATAATTCCCTCAAGCTCCGCAAATAGCTTCTGCTTTGGCTCAAGCCGCTCGACAATTGCCTCGATCACCAGATCGGCAGCGGCGAACCCGGCAAGCTCCCGGGCCAACACCAGCCGCGACTCGGCGTCGGCAACCGCACCTTCGGGAAGTTGCCCTTTTTCTGCCAGGCGAGCGATGCGCGCCATGACGTCGCGGCGCGCCTTGTCCAATGCCTGCGCGCTCAGATCGAACAGAATGACCTGCAGACCCGCCGTCAGTCCTATCTGCGCGATCCCCGCACCCATCGGACCTGCGCCGACGACACCAAGCACCTTGACGTCACTCATATGTCACTTCGCTTACCCCTTGAGCTTTTTGGACCGGCGGTCTCGTCAAATGTCCTGATCGGCGAACGGATTTGGCACCTTAAAGTGATCGACGAGCGATCCCGTGATCGTCGGCGCGAATTCGTCGAGTGCCTCAAGCGTCCAGTCCCCATCACGAAAGAGGCTCGCGGAGAAAATCGGCGGTGTCAGTATAGCCACCTCATCGCCTCCAACAAAGAAATCTTGGCCATTGATGTTGGACGCGGCTGGCGTGCACAGCCACGTCACCAATGCAGCCACCGAGGCGGGGGTCGCCGCCTTGTCCCACCGCGCCTTGCCACGTTCGCCAATCCAGTATTGCCCGAGCAGATCGAGCAGCGGCTTCCAGGTTCCGGCGAGGTTCTTCTGAAACCAGTCGCCGCCGCCTACGCTGCCTGCTGTCGCGCGCGGCCGGATCATATTGCATCTGATATTGAACCGACCCTGTTCGCGCGCGATGCTGCGCGTCAAACCCGCTATGCCCTCTTTCGCCGCCGCATAAGCACAATTGAAAACCATACCCAGGCCAGCCTCGGACCCGGTGTTAACGATCGACCCGCCGCCGCGATGGCGAAGATGTGGCACGGCATATTTAATGGTCAAAAAGGTAGCCTTCAGGTGACTACCGACAACAAGGTCCCATTGCTCGTCCGTCAGCCTGTCGACCGGGTTGCCGCCCCGCATGCCTGCATTATTAACCAGAATATCGAGGCCACCAAATGCGTCGATCGCCGCTTCGATCGTTTTCCTCGCACCTTCGGAACAGCTGAGGTCTTCCGTGACGGCAATGGCGCTGCCACCTCCCGAGATGATTTCTGCCGTGACCAGATCCGCGAGCTTGACGCCTTCCGGATTGGACCCGAAATCGGCGACTACGACGACCGCGCCCTGTTCGGCGAGTGACATTGCCTCGCAGCGGCCAATACCGTGGCCTGCCCCCGTGACGACGGCCACTTTTCCTTCCAAACGGCCTTTGGCCATGAAATCTTCTCCTTTGGCGTGCTTGGTACCAGTCAGACGGCCATTGGCACTTCTATCTGCATTTTTCAGCTTGTTTGTGAAGTCAATCTGAACAAGAGAGGATCAATGTCAACGGCGATGTTGAGTAACACCCACACTCGGCCGCTTGTCGTTTTCGGTTCGACATGCGGTGTGTCGGCGCAAATCGACCAACTGGATAGTTAAAATTCCTGTCCTGTGACCGGCCCCTCACAACGAAAGGCAAGATATGGGTAAGGTTTCCATAAGAGCGGCAAAGCGCCTGGAAATCATGAAAATTGGCGCCACTCTGTTCAAAGAAGTTGGATACGAAAATGCCACGGTTGACGAGATTGCCCGGCGCGCCAACATGGATCGCGCGACGCTCTATTATTATTTTAAAGGCAAGCAGGAGTTATTTCGCGAGATGGTCAATGTTGCCACTGCGAACAATGTCGCCGCTGCCGAGGCCATTGCGGCGCTGGAAGCTACGCCTGACATCAAACTACGCAAGCTAATCAAATCGCTGTTTGCTTCATATGAGCGGGATTATCCTTATCTTTTCGTTTATTTAGAACAGGATATCAGCCGCTTGACCGTCGACCAATCGGCTTGGAGCACGGAAATTCTGGTTCTGAACAATCGCTTCGACAAAGCGGTGGTCAGCATCATTCGTGAAGGAAGGCTTGCCGGGCTTTTTGTGTCCCGCGCCAGCGACAAGATCCTCGCGGCGGGCATATTGGGAATGTGCAACTGGAGCCACCGCTGGTTTAACCCGGAAGGCTCGGCCACGGCATCGGACATCGCCGACGTTTTCGCGGACATGGTTCTCGTGGGAATTTGTCCCGGAGCGGACCTGTCTGCCAAGACCTGGCAATAGCACTGCAACTTGTTTGAGCAACGGTTGCGAAGGCCGCACTTTCGCCAGCATTATCGACACCGGCGTTGACACTGACAAATCGCACTGTCAAAATTGTAACAGCCGGCAAAGGATCGGCCCTGCTGTTAGCGGAGGGCCATACCTAGCTCCCGCGTTGACAGAACGATCGGGCGAGAGGTCCAAAATGAGCGAGATCTTCGACTATATCATCATCGGCGCCGGGTCGGCCGGATGTGTCCTGGCCAACCGCCTTTCTCTCGACCCAACCGTTAAAGTTCTGCTGCTTGAGGCTGGGCCGGTCGATGACAGCATGTTCATATCCATGCCCAAGGGCCTGGGTAAACTCTACGAGACAGACAAGCATTGTTATTTCTACCAGGTCAGTCGAAGCGCCGACGATAGCTCATCGCCAGAAATCTGGCTTCGTGGTCGCGGACTTGGCGGATCAAGCTCGGTGAACGGACTCGTTTATCAGCGCGGTCATGCCGAGGATTATAATGAATGGGAGGATGGTCTCGGGTTGAAAGGTTGGGGCTGGAAGAATCTGGGTCCCATATTCAAATCGATGGAAGATCACGAACTCGGCGCGAACGAACATCGCGGCGCGGGCGGTCCCGTTGCTGTCTCCGTGAACACCAACCGGACGCCGCTGATGGACAGGATGATCAAGGCGGGCACCCAACTCGGCCTTCCCGAAGTTCATGACACCAACACGCCGCGCCAGGAAGGGATCGGCTATGTCAACGCAACCATCCGTGCGGGCCGCAGGTGGAGTGCGGCGCGCGCCTTCCTGGATTCGGCACGCGATCGGCCAAACCTCAAGATCATCACCAACATAGCCGTAGATCGCATTCTCTTCGAAGAACGGCGGGCCGTCGGGGTCGATTGCCGCCAATCGGGTCAATCCATCCAGTACCGGGCAG
>JANONQ010000620.1:0-3048 GCA_031420935.1 Novosphingobium sp.
GCAGGGCTTCATATGAAACGAGGGGACCTGCAACTGCCCCCCGAGGACCTGCAGCGAATCGCGGCACGGACGCTGGCCCACTACGACCGGCAGGCGCAGGCGTTCTGGGAAGGCACGCGCGATCACGACGTGAGCCAGAACGTCACCGCGCTGCTGCAGTACATCGAGGCGCCGGCGCCCTTTGATCTGCTGGACTTCGGATGCGGCCCGGGGCGCGACCTCAAGACGTTCAAGGCGCTCGGTCATAGCGCGACCGGCCTCGAGGGGGCGCCGCAGTTGGCCGCGATGGCGCGAGCCAACAGCGGTTGTGTAGTCCTTGAGCAGAGTTTCCTCGCGCTGGATTTGCCCGGCAGCCACTTCGACGGCGTGTTTGCCAACGCGGTGCTATTCCATGTTCCCAGTCAGGAGCTTCCGCACGTGCTCAGGGAGTTGCACGCGACGCTGAAGCCGGGCGGCGTGCTGTTCAGTTCGAATCCCCGCGGCGACGGTCAAGAGGGCTGGAACGGCGACCGTTATGGCGCCTTCCACAGTTGGGAAACTTGGCGCGGCTTCGTGACCGCCGCCGGGTTCGTGGAGCTGACTCACTACTATCGGCCGACGGGCGTGCCGCGCGAACAGCAACCCTGGCTGGCCAGTGTGTGGCGAAAACCAATGGCCATTGGCAAGATGTCACGTCCTCGCTTGCGGCACCTTTAGTCGCAGCAATTCCCGGACAGCACGAGCCAGTGTTCGGATTTGTACTGGCATCTGCAGAACACAATGTTTGACCGGCACCCTTGTAGCCAGGACTCCCGTGAATCTGAGAATCGGGATACAAGGCCGCAAGGGGAAGCGAGGGGCCGGCTGGTCTGGCCCTTTCGACAAATCGGAGCAATATTGAGGTAAGCGACATGAAACCGATGACAGAGCAGCACCTTGCAATTCTGCGCCGGCATATGGTCGAGGTCATCGAGATCCAGGCTGACCTCATGACCGAGGAACTCGGCAAGGAGCAGCTCGGCGCGCGCGTGCTGGATGCGATGCGGCGAGTCCCGCGGCATTACTTCGTCCCTGGCCAGCTTGCAGCGCTTGCCTACCATGACACGCCGCTGCCGATCGGCTTCGACAAGACGATCTCTCAGCCGTTCATCTGCGCGCTGATGCTCGATCTGCTTGCCATCGACCGCAGCGAGAGCGTCCTCGAGGTGGGGACCGGGCTCGGCTATCTTACGGCCATCCTGGCGGAACTCGGCGCCCAAGTCTGGAGCGTTGAGATCGTGGAGGAATTTGCTGGCGAAGCGATCCAGCGCCTGTCGGCATGCGGCTATGGCAATGTCACAGTCCGCGTCGGCGATGGATCGCGCGGGTGGACCGAGCATGCGCCGTTCGACAAGATCGTGGTGTCGGCCGCAGCCAGGCAGCCGCCCGAAGCCCTGCTCAATCAGCTTAAGGCCGGCGGGCGGATGGTCGCGCCGATTGGCCCGAACGAGGTGCAGCAGCTCACCGTCATCGACAAGACTGCGGGCGGCGAGGTTAAAACACGCGCGGTGATCCCCGTTCGCTTCAGTCAATTGGAGATGTGATCCGGGACGAATTGTCTGAGCCGCGGCTGGTGTGCAGGGGAAACCAGACCGGAAACTTCGTGCTGATTGCGTACAGAAAGCTGGGGCCAGCGAGCAATGCGCTCACGGGTCGCCATGTCGGCATTGGCCTGGAAGGCTTATCCAGATCGGAGTAGAATGATCATATGTTCATCGCAGCCTATGGGTGGAGAGTGCATCCCGGCAAGGAGGAGCAGTTTCGTGCTGCCTGGCTGTGAAACAACACCGAACCGGAGCCCTACCCCAAGCCGTTTTAAAGAGTTGAATTTGCAGGGAAAGCAAACATCCTGCAGGCGTCCCTATCGACGCCGATCAGCACCCCGCCAATTAGCAAATTAAGCTATATCAATTAAAACAGTAGGCTCGTTCCCAGCGGGGTCCCGGTTCGGTGCTGATTCACAGGCTGGCCGAATGTGGTGGCTTTGACGTTGTAGTGCTTCATCAGGCCTAGCGGATGTCCAAATGGCGATGGCGGCAACTGCCGTCATCGCTAGTCCGCATTCATGCGCCTCATGGCACCATCTTCAAACGGATGCGCAAGGCTGCAAGCCTCAAGGTGTTGTCAGGCAAAGTGCTACAGGTCTCTGGTAAGGAGGCTGCATGCGCCCGATTTCGTTCAAACGGCACCGTTTCCCGCCCCATGTAATCCGCCATGCGGTGTGGCTCTATTTTCGTTTCACCCTCAGCCTGCGTGATGTCGAAGAAATGCTCGCCGAGCGCGGGATCGACGTCACCTACGAGGCCATCCGCTGCTGGACGATGAAGTTTGGCACGGCAATCGCCGCCAACATCCGCAAGGCCCGCCCGAGGGTTGATAGCATCTGGCATCTCGATGAGATGGTGGTGAAAATTCGGGGCCAGCGCATGTATATGTGGCGGGCTGTCGACCGCGAAGGCGAAGTCCTCGACATGTTGCTCCAGAAGCGGCGGAACAGAGCGGCTGCTCTGAAATTGCTGAAAAAACTGCTCAAATCCCAAGGCTTCGTTCCCGATGAAATCGTGACCGACGGGCTGTCTTCCTACCGAGCTGCGCTGAAGGTTCTGAAGGGGCAGCATCGCCACAGACCAGGCCGATTGCGCGACAACAATCGGGCTGAAAATTCGCATCTCCCGGTTCGACGACGGGAGCGAAAAATGCAGAGGTTCAAGTCCCAGGGGCAGGCTCAACGTTTCGTCTCCACCCACGGCGCCATCTACAATGTCTTCAACCTCCAACGTCATCTGATCTCAAAAAAGACCCTGCGAACCTTCCGAGATGCGGCAACTGCCGCATGGAGCGCCGCGTCCGCCGCTGCCGCCTGATCGACGCATATACGGGAAACTGCCGACCGAAAAACTTAACCTGACAACACCAACGAAACAGCTGTTGCACCGGCACGGTCCGCCGCGATGGGCGGTCCGTGGCGACACTTGCTCCGACCAACTCGGGATCCAGTTCAGTCTCGGCGAGCGTTACCGGTCGACTCGG
>JANONQ010000621.1:0-1987 GCA_031420935.1 Novosphingobium sp.
GCCCGATGGCGCGGTGATGGTCTCCAACCCGCAGACGCCCGACCAGCCGCCGGTCCAGCTCGAACGGCTCAAGCTCGCCAATTACCGGGGCACCCAGATCGTCAAGGATCTGGCCGGCCTGTTCCGGGTGCCGGGCGGCGGCGTGCTGCCGCTCGACGAGGATGCCCGCGTCCAGGTCGGCGCGCTCGAACAATCGAATGTCAATCCGACCGAAGTTCTGGTCGAAATGGTCGAAGCCCAGCGCCTCTACGATATGCGCACCAAGCTCGTCGCCACCGCCAAGGAATTGGACGAGGGCGGGGCGCAGCTGATGCGGATGTCATGATGATCGGGAATACCTCAATCCTCCCCGGAACGGGGAGGTGCCCCGCAGGGGCGGAAGGGTCGAGACCTCTCCTCCCGAGCAGCGCCAAATCGAGAACTCCCGTCCCCTCCGTCATCGCTACGCGATGCCACCTCCCCGTTCCGGGGAGGATTTGAAGGAAAAACCCATGCCCACTTCAGCCCTTCACGTCGCCCGCACCGGGCTTGAGGCGCAGGATGCGCGGATGCGCGTTATCGCCAACAATCTCGCCAACGTCGGCACCACCGGCTTCAAGCGCGACCGCGCCAATTTCGCCACGCTGGCCTATCAGGACGCGCGGGTGGCCGGCCAGCAGTCGTCCAGCGAGACCGTCTATGCCATCGGCCTCAACCTTGGCACCGGGGTCAGCGTTCAGTCGACCACGCGGATCGAGGGCCAGGGCTCGCTGAGCACCACCGGCAACCCGCTCGACCTGGCGCTGGACGGCGATGGCTATTTTCAGGTGCAGCTGCCCGGCGGCCAGCTCGGCTATACCAGGGCGGGCAATTTCACCCGCTCGGCGGACGGCCAGCTGGTCACCTCGCAGGGCTATGCGGTGCTGCCGGCGATTTCGGTGCCCGAAGGCACGACCTCGCTCACCGTCGCCGGCGACGGCACCGTGTCCGCCGCTGTGGCGGGCAGCAGCGATGCCCAGCAGCTCGGCCAGATCACCATCGCCAGCTTCGCCAATGCAGGCGGACTGCAGGCGGCGGGCGACAATTTCCTGATGGAGACCGGCGCCAGCGGCCCGGCCCAGATCGGCGCCGCCGGCCAGGGCGGGCGCGGCCAGATCCGCCAGGGGATGCTGGAAAGCTCCAACGTCAACGTCGTCGAGGAGCTGGTCGACATGATCGAATGCCAGCGGGCCTATGAAATCAATTCCAAAATGATCTCGGCGGTCGACGAAATGCTCAAGAACGCGAACCAGACGCTGTGATGACGATTGAAAATCTAGTCCGCTTAGCCGACCACTCCTCTCATCCCCCTCGATGGGGGAGGGATACGCAGGCTTGGCAGCTTTGCTGCCCAGCCGGAGTTGGGTGGGGGTGTGCTCTCCCGCAGGCGCAGCGCCCGCGGCCCAAGCACCCCCATCCAACTGCGCCTAACCCGCTGACGCGGGTAAGGCTTCGTATCCTTCCCCCATCAAGAGGGACGCGAACCAGTGGCCTGTTCGCAATCGCGCTCGGCGTACTTGCCCTCTTTTCAGCCCCCGCCCTCGCCAAATCCGCCCCGCCCGCCGGCTTCGAGCCCACGCTTCCGGCCCCCGCCCCTCTCCCACACGCCGCGAAC
Organism: Novosphingobium sp.; assembly: GCA_031420935.1. Taxonomy (GTDB): domain Bacteria; phylum Pseudomonadota; class Alphaproteobacteria; order Sphingomonadales; family Sphingomonadaceae; genus Novosphingobium. Next base: position 1,634 of record JANONQ010000621.1, read on the forward strand.
GGCAGCATCTTCAACGCCGCGGCCGGCTATGCGCCGCTCCACGAAGGCCTGCGCGCGCGCAGCGTCGGCGATCCGGTCACCATTCTGCTGGTCGAATCGACCACCACCGCCAAATCCGCCGGGTCAAAGACCCAGCGCAGCGGCGGCGCCTCGATCATTCCGCCGGCGGCGTTCCCGTTCTCCTGGCTCAATCCGGCAAGCCTTAAAGCTAGCAGCCAATCGTCGTTCAACGGTCAGGGACAAGCGGCGCAGACCAGCGCGCTCACGGCCGAGCTTTCCGTCACCATTGCCGAGGTGCGGGCGAACGGCACCGCGCTGCTACGCGGGGAAAAACGCATGTTGCTGAGCCAAGGG
>JANONQ010000622.1:0-3488 GCA_031420935.1 Novosphingobium sp.
CAGGTGACCGCCGAGCGCGACCCGGCCAATCTGCCGCACGCCGCCAATGGCATCGACATCGCGCTGGAATGCACCGGCTTCTTCACCAATCGCGCGGGCGGCCAGAAGCATCTCGATGCCGGCGCCAAGCGGGTGCTGATCTCGGCGCCAGGCAAGGAAGTCGATCTCACGGTGGTTTTCGGAGTGAACCACGACAAGCTCACTGCCGATCACAAGATCGTCTCCAATGCCAGCTGCACCACCAATTGCCTGGCGCCCTTCGCCAAGGTGCTCAATGACGCCATCGGCATCGAACGCGGGCTGATGACGACGATCCACGCCTATACCAACGACCAGAAGATCCTCGATCAAATCCACGAAGATCCGCGCCGCGCGCGTGCCGCCGGCATGTCGATGATCCCGACCACCACCGGCGCCGCCCGCGCGGTGGGTGAGGTGCTGCCCGAACTGAAAGGCAAGCTCGATGGCTCGGCTATCCGTGTGCCGACCGCCAATGTCTCGGTGGTCGACCTGACGTTCCAGCCCAAACGCGATACCACCGTGGCGGAAGTCAACGGCTTGCTCAAGGCGGCCTCGGAAGGCGCGCTCAAGGGCGTGCTGGGCTACACCGACGAGCCGCTGGTCTCGATCGATTTCAACCACGATTCGCATTCATCGACCATCGACAGCCTTGAGACCACGGTGCTGGAGGGCAAGCTGGTGCGGGTGCTGTCGTGGTACGACAATGAGTGGGGCTTTTCGAACCGCATGGTCGATACCGCCGGCGCGATGGGTAAACTGCTTTAACTTACTCCCCTCCCGCTTGCGGGAGGGGTTGGGGGAGGGCCTGTTGCTCCCACCGACCGAACAGGCCTTCCCCTAGCCCCTCCCGCAAACGGGAGGGGAACAGGAGCCATGCATGCCCAACTTCCGCACGCTCGACGATCTGGTCAACCTCTCGGGCAAGGTCGCGCTGGTTCGCGTCGATCTCAACCTGCCGATGCAGGATGGCGCTGTCACCGACGACACCCGCGTGCGGGCCTCGGCGCCGACCATCCTCGAACTGGCCGACAAGGGCGCCAAGGTCCTGCTGCTCGCCCATTTCGGCCGGCCCAAGGGCGCGCGGCATTCGGAGAAGTCGCTGAGCATGGTGGTCGGCGCGGTTCAGGATGTGCTGGGCCGCGAAGTGATGTTCGTACCCGAAATCGCCGGCCCGATCGTGGCGCAGTCCATCGGCATCCTGCGCGCCGGGGACATCGCCATCCTCGAAAACACCCGCTTCTGGCCAGGTGAGGAGCGGAACGATCCCGAACTCGCTCAGGCCATTGCCGCCAACGGCGACTTCTACGTCAACGACGCCTTCTCCGCCGCGCACCGCGCCCATGCGACTACTGAGGGGCTGGCGCATCTGCTGCCGTCTTATGCTGGACGCGCGATGCAGGCCGAGCTTAATGCGCTGGAGCGGGCGCTCGGCAATCCGGCGCGGCCGGTGGCGGCGGTGGTCGGCGGGGCCAAGGTTTCCTCCAAGCTCGATGTGCTCAAGCATCTGGTTGGCCAGGTCGATCATCTAATAATCGGCGGCGGCATGGCCAACACCTTCCTTGCCGCCAAGGGCGTCGCGGTCGGCAAGTCCTTGTGCGAGCACGATCTCGCCGCCACCGTGCTGGACATCCTGACTGCCGCCGAAGCCGCCGGCTGCACCGTGCACCTGCCTTATGACGTCGTAGTCGCGAAGGAATTCGCCGCCAATCCGGCGAGCCTGCGCCTGTGCAACGTCCATGAGATCGCATCCGACGAGATGATCCTCGATATTGGCCCCGCGGCGACCGAGGCGCTGGCGGATGTGCTCAAGACCTGCCGCACGCTGGTGTGGAACGGGCCGTTGGGCGCGTTCGAGACCCCGCCCTTCGATACCGCAACCGTTGCGCTGGCAAAGACCGCTGCAGCCCTGACCCGCGAAGGATCGCTAACCTCGGTCGCGGGCGGCGGCGATACCGTGGCGGCGCTTAACCATGCTGGGGTCGCGGGCGATTTCAGCTATGTTTCGACTGCGGGCGGGGCCTTCCTCGAATGGATGGAAGGCCGCGAGCTGCCGGGTGTGGCGGCGCTGGAGCGCCGCTGACGCGCGCGATTGACCCAGCCGGATATCTTCGCCCCGGACCGGGAACTTCACGACGCGAAAGCAGTTGAGACAGCGCGCCTGCCGCGCTAGGCGCGCAGCGCAGCACAACTTTACAGCAACGGGGACTCATCGATGCAGACTTCCGACATGGCCGCCAAAATGGCCGCCGGCAACGGCTTTATCGCCGCGCTCGACCAGAGCGGCGGATCGACTCCCAAGGCGCTTCTGGGCTATGGCATCGGAGAAGGCGCCTGGGGCAGCGAAGAGGAAATGTTCGGGCTGATCCACGAAATGCGCAGCCGCATCATCTCTTCGCCCGCCTTCACCGGCGAAAAGGTGATCGGTGCGATCCTGTTCGAGCGGACGATGGACGGCGAAGTGGGCGGCCAGCCGACCCCCGCGGCGCTGATCGCCAAGGGCGTGATCCCGTTCATCAAGATCGACAAAGGTCTGGAGGACGAGGCCGATGGTGTGCAACTGATGAAGCCGATGCCCGATCTGGGCGCGCTGCTGTCCAAGGCCAAGGCGCTGGGCGTCTATGGCACCAAGGAACGTTCGGTGATCAACTTGGCCAACCGCACGGGCATCGCCGCAGTGGTGAAGCAGCAATTCGAAGTCGGCGCGCAAGTGCTCTCCCACGGGATGATGCCGATGCTCGAGCCCGAGATCAACATCAAGAGCCCCGAACGCGCGCAGTGCGATGCGATCATGCTCGAGGAAATTCTGAAGAATCTTGATAAGGTGCCGGAAGGCCAGAAGGTGATGCTCAAGCTCAGTCTGCCGGTCGAGCCCGGCCTGTTCGGCCCGCTGGTTGATCACCCCAAGGTGCTGCGCGTGGTCGCGCTGTCGGGCGGCTATCAGCGGCCCGAAGCCTGCGCCGAACTGGCCAAGAACCGCGGTGTGATTGCCAGCTTCAGCCGCGCTTTGCTGCAGGATTTGCGGTTTGAGATGAGCGACGCCGAGTTTGATGCCTCGCTCGGCGGGGCGATAGACGACATCCACAAGGGATCGACGCAGAAGGTGTGACATGGCGGGGCGGCGCTGGATCGATGTCGATGACCGGATGCAACGCGGTTACCGTTACGAGTTGACGGCGCCGACGGGCGAGGGCTTCGATCCTGCGTTCAAGTCTGAAGTGACGCCGGCGGAAATGCTCGAACTCGGCGTGTTCGGCGGGAAATACATGACCGATTGCCGCGCGGAATTCCCGGCCGACTGGTTCGTCAAGGCGCGGCTTTCGCCGGGCCATCCTGACAAGCAATGCAATTTCTTCGGCGTTCTGGCAGGCCAGCCGCTGGCCGAATGGCAGCGCAAGGGCTGGATCCACCCGGATGATCCGCGCGGCTGGTTTCAATGGTATTGCCGCTATTTCCTTGGCCGCCGGCAC